>JAAYTB010000045.1 GCA_012523855.1 Clostridia bacterium | reverse complement strand
GTGACAGTGAAAAATAATTATATGTCATTAACTAAAAAAGGTAAGAAGATTAAGATATAAAACAAGAGAAAATTAATATAATAAAAGTTCTTATGGCGGTGCTAAATTAGAAACTGCATCGTATGCCCTAAATTTATCCAAAAAAACCTGTAATACCTGTAAGAAAGTCTGAAGGGAATGCAAAAATGTAGAAATTTGATGCTTGAAATATTAATAAAGTATTAATAAGGGTATTGTTTTTATTTTGCAATTATGCTATTATTAAAATATCGGAAACGTTTCCTACTTAATCTTGGTAACGTTACCTTTGCATAGAGGCTAGGTGAAGTGATGAGTAACTATACTATAAAGGATATAGCACGGATTGCAGGTGTTGGTGTTACAACTGTATCCAGAGTAATTAACAATAGTTATGGTGTTAGCGACAAAACTAGAAGAAAAGTTATGGAGGTAATTGAAAAGTGCAAATATATTCCTAACTCTAATGCGAAAAACTTAAAGCAAGTTACTTCCCAAATAATATGCATTATTGTAAAAGGAATCTTTAATCCTTTTTTCTCTGACTTGGTTATTGAATTACAAAAAAGTGTAGAAACAAAAGGGTATATACCGTTAGTAAGTTACATAGATGAATCTGAAAATGAAATAAGATATGCAAGTCAGTTGATTAAGGAAAAGAAAGCAATGGGCATTATCTTTTTAGGTGGTAGTGCCGTAGACAGGGAAGATGAATTACAAAAGTTAAATAGTCCATGCGTATATGCAACTTCTAATGCTAGTGGTTGTAATGTTTTAGGAGTAAGTAGCGTATCTATAGATGATAAATTAGAAGCTAAAGGCGCTGTTAGTTATCTTCTTGAACTAGGCCACAAGGACATTTTAATTATGGGAGGAGCTATTTATCAGAAGGACTTGATTTATAGTAGATACAAAGGTGTGCTAGAGGCTTATGAAGAGCGAGGCTTGTTCTTTGATAAAGAGAATATGTATTTAGAATCAAAGTTCTCCTGTGAAGCTGCTTATGAAAATATATACAAGTTTTTAAAGCAAAAGAAATGGATTACAGCAGTATTTGCTATGTCGGACATTATGGCTATAGGAATTGTAAAATGTGCTATAGATAATGGACTTAAGGTGCCGGAAGATATATCCGTTATAGGTTTTGATGGTATTGAGCAAGCAAAGTTTTATAACCCAACCATTACGACCATAAAACAACCTTCTGGGGATATAGCAAAAAAAAGTGTGGAGCTTTTAATTAAAAGTATTCGAAACAAGAAATTTTCTCAACACTTAACACTTCCAGGCAAACTTATAAAAGGTAATTCTGTTAGGTTAATTAGTCATCAAAAATCTCTACTTACATAGAGATATTTAAATAATGATTAAAAAATGGAGGGAATATTATGTTAAAAAAATCTAAAAAAGCAATGGCCTTGATTCTTACTGCTTCATTAACTGGTGCATTAGTTGCAGGATGTGCTAATAAGAACGACGGCAAAAACACTGGTAAAAAAGATGGAGATAAGAAAACAAAAACTAAGGCTACATTAAAACTTTGGGGTTCACAAGAAGACCAAGATATGTTAGCTGAAATGGTTGAAGAATTCAAAAAAGCAAATCCAGAAAAGGAATATGACATCACTCTTGCAGTTGTAAGTGAGGCTGATGCTAAGACTAAGTACTTAGAAGACCCAGCTGAAGCTGCAGACGTTTTTGCTTTCGCTAACGACCAGATCTGGGACCTATATAATGCAGGTGCATTATATGAAGTAACTAGAAATAAGGAACAAATAATAGCAGCTAACACTGAAGGTTCAGTAGAAGCAGCTACAATTGATGGTAAATTATATGCATACCCAATGACTGCTGATAACGGTTATTTCTTATACTATGATAAGAGCGTTATAAGCGAAGAAGAAGCTAAATCATTAGATTCAATTTTAGCAGCTGCTGATAAAGCAGGTAAGAAAGTATTCATGGACGTGTCCAATGGATGGTATATAGCTTCCTTCTTCTTAGGAGCAGGTGGAACATTATCAATTGAAGACGGAAAACAAGTTTGTGACTTTAACAACGAAAATGGACTTAAGGCTGCTGAAGCTATAAAGGCATTTACAGCTCACAAAGCATTCTTAACTGGTGATGACCCAATCTTAACTGGTGGAATGGGAGATACAATAGCAGCAGGTGTTTCCGGTACTTGGAACGCAGAGGCTATTAAGGAAAAATTAGGCGATAACTTCGCTGCAACAAAACTTCCAACATTTACTGCTGGTTCAGAACAAATTCAAATGGGTAGCTTTGCTGGTTACAAACTAGTTGGTGTTAACAGCCAAACTGAGAATGCAATAGAAGCTATGGAGTTAGCTGAATGGATAACTAACGAACAAAATCAGCTTATCAGATTCCAAAAGAGAGCAATTGGACCATCCAACATTAAGGTTGCTGAAAGTGACGATGTTAAAGCAAATATTCCATTAGCAGCATTAGCAGAACAAAGTAAGTATGCTACTTCTCAGAAAGATGTACTTGGTTCTTACTGGGCACCAGCTGAAGCTTTCGGAACAGCTATGGAAGCTAAGGATTATTCAAAATCACTTCAAGAACAACTAGATGAAATGGTAGATCAAATACAATCAGGTCAATAGGCCTATCTATTAAGGAAAACGGCTGGAAATATTTCTAGCTGTTTTTCTATAAGATTATTTATCATAATGGAGGTATTTATGGAAGAGATTAATGTATCTAAAGACATAACGAACAAAAGATCCCTCTTTTTTAACGCCTTGAAAAAAGGTAACCTTATAACGAAATTAAGTTTTATATTTATGGGTTTAGGATGTGCCTTAAGAGGGCAGATAATAAAAGGATTAGCTTTTCTTGCTCTTCAAGTGAGCTTTATAGTATACATATCTAACACTGGATGGTACTATTTAAGCAATTTGACAACTTTAGGTAAAGCTGAAATGTACCAGGTATGGAATGAGGAACTCCAGATATATGAGTACCTTCCTGGTGATAACTCAATGCTAATCTTGCTTTTTGGTGTTGTTACAATATTTGCTATTATTGCAATGTTTGTGGTGTATATCAACAGTGTAGTTGAATCTTATAAATGTGAATTGATAAAAAATGAAGGAAAGAAGCCTTCTAGCTTTGTGCAAGATGTAAAAGATTTGTTTGACAAGAACTTCCACAAAACATTATTAACCTTACCACTTATAGGTGTAGTAATTACAGTAATTATGCCACTTATTTTTATGATTCTGATGGCATTTACAAACTTTGATAAACTACATCAACCACCAGGGAAGCTCTTTACTTGGGTTGGATTCGAAAACTTTAAGAATCTGTTTTGGAATAACCCTAAGATGTCTCAAACTTTTGTTAAGATTTTAATTTGGACCTTTATCTGGGCCGTTATCGCTACTTTCTCTAACTATATACTTGGTATGATCTTAGCAATTATTATCAATAAGAAGGGTATCAAGTTCAAGGGATTGTGGAGAACTATATTTGTTTTAACTATAGCTGTTCCTCAGTTCGTAACCTTACTACTTATGGCCAGAATGTTCCAAGACTTAGGACCAATAAACGTCTTGCTGCAACAACTGGGTCTCACTGATGAAGCTATAAAATTCGTAACTAATGGAAGAAATGCAAGGATCTTTGTACTAATTGTAAATATGTGGGTAGGTATTCCTTATACTATGCTTATTACTTCAGGTATACTTATGAATATTCCTGAGGACTTGTATGAGAGTGCAAAGATAGATGGAGCTGGACCTGTAACAGCCTTTATGAAAATAACTTTACCATACATGCTGTTTGTAACTACTCCATATTTAATTACTCAGTTTGTTGGAAATCTAAATAACTTTAATGTTATTTATCTATTGACTGGAGGAGGACCTAATTCTCTAAACTATTTCCAAGCGGGAGAAACTGACTTGCTTGTAACTTGGCTCTATAAGCTTACTGTAAATGAGCAGAATTATTCCTTAGCTTCTACTATAGCAATCATTGTATTCGTAATTAGTGCTACATTCTCACTTATTGCATATAATAGATCTGCATCAGTTAAAAAGGAGGATACTTTCCAATGATTGATAAATATAAATTTAATGGCGGTAAATTAGCTATGAATGGTAAGCAGAATTCAGGTTATGGTATGAAAACTAAAATAGCTAATGCCATAATATATGCTATCTTAATAGTGTTATCTATAATATGGCTTTTTCCATTAGTATGGCTTATTCTACAGTCCTTTAGAAAGGAAGCAGGTGCATATACACCTTATATTATGCCTAAAGGCTATACTTTCGATAATTATATTAAGCTATTTACTGAAACACATTTGTTTAATTATCCTAGATGGTTCATGAATACTTTAGTAGTAGCCATATTCAGTTGTATTATATCTACTCTATTAGTATTAGGTACTAGCTATGCCTTCAGTAGGTTGAGATTTAAAACTAGAAGACCTATGATGAATGTGGCGTTGATTCTAGGTATGTTCCCAGGCTTTATGTCAATGATAGCAGTTTATCATATTCTAAAGGCTATGGGATTACAGCAATCTCTTGCAGCCTTAGTATTAGTTTACTCTGGTGGATCTGCTTTAGGTTATTATATATCAAAAGGATTCTTTGACACCATTCCTAAGGCTTTAGACGAGGCTGCAACAATAGACGGGGCTACTAAGAGTCAGATATTCTGGAAGATTACTTTGCCTCTGTCAAAACCAATTATTACTTATACAGTGCTAACATCCTTTATAGGTCCTTGGGTTGACTTTATATTTGTTAGTGTAATTATGAAGGATAATTATCAGAACTACACCATTGCTCTTGGCCTATATCAGATGACTACTAGAGAGAATATTTACAAATACTTCACTCAGTTCTGTGCAGGTGCTGTAATAATTGCAATACCAATAACAATTCTATTTATCTTTATGCAGAAGTACTATGTAGAAGGTGTAACTGGAGGTTCTGTAAAGGGCTAAATTGTATTGGAGGAAGAAAATATGAAAAAGGTCCTAAACTTTATTCTAATTTTTACTATGGCCCTTATGGTGGGGTGTGGTAAAAAGGAGAATAAGATTAATATAATTGATGATGATTATAGAAACTACTATGAAATTTTTGTTCGTTCTTTTTACGATTCAGATGGCGACGGAATTGGAGATATAAAAGGGATTATAGAGAAACTAGATTATTTAAATGATAATGATTATGAAACTAAAAAGGACCTAGGTATAGATGGGATATGGCTTATGCCTATAATGCCATCACCCACCTATCATAAGTATGACGTAACGGATTATTATTCCATAGATCCTCAATATGGTACTATGGAGGATTTTGAACAACTGATAGAAAAGTGTGAGGAAAGAGGAATTAAGGTTATTATTGACCTGGTAGTAAACCACAGTTCTGCAAAGCATCCATGGTTTTTATCTGCTAAGAAAAGCTTGCCTATAGAACCTTGTGGCCAAGAGGTCTGTACTCACGAAGAATTATGCAGAGAGCATAATAAATATATTGACTATTATAACTTTTCCCAGGAGAGAAAGTCTGGATATCACTCAGTGGGTATGCCTTCAGGCTGGTATTATGAAGGTGTATTCTGGGATCAGATGCCAGATCTGAATTTGGACAATCCAGAAGTTAGAAATGAAATTGAAGATATAGGAAAGTTCTGGTTGGAAAAAGGTGTAGCTGGTTTTAGAATTGATGCTTGTACTTCATTCTATACTGGTAATACCACAAAGAATGTAGAATTCCTTAAGGATTTCAACGATAGAATGGAAGGGTATAAGGAAGACGTATATATAGTTGGAGAAGTATGGGCAGATGCTAATACTGTATCTCAATACTATAAGAGTGGAGCAGATAGCTTCTTTAACTTCCCTTTTGCTGATACTACAGGAAGAATAGTAAGTACTATAAGAGGTCGTAAGGGTGCTGCCTTCAGTAAGGCCTTAGAAGACTGGCAGAAAAAAATTAAGGCAATAGACAAGTCTGCTATTGATGCTCCTTTTGTGTCCAACCATGATAATGGCAGAAGTGCAGGCTTTTTAGCTCAAAATGAGGTTTCAATGAAAATGGCTGCAAGCCTTTATCAGATGATGCCAGGAAACACCTTTATATATTATGGTGAAGAAATAGGAATGATTGGTTCTGGTAGGGACGAAAATAAGAGACTGCCTATGCTGTGGTCTACTACAGACAAAAAAGGAATTACCAATGCACCACCTAACGCCGATTATAAAGGAACTATAGACACTGGAGTTGCAGAACAGGAAAAAGATGAAAATTCCTTGCTTCAATTTTATAAGGATATCATAAGAATAAAGAATGAAAATCCTGAGATTCAAAGGGGAGAAATAACTTCTATATATTTAGGAAATGAGGCTGTATGTGCTTATAGTCTAGAATATGAGGGTTCTAAGGTATATGTTATTCATAATCTAGCAGATAAGCAGGTAGAGTTAGATTTAAGCGGTGATGAGTATTCTAAGTTGAAGATCAGAGGAGAGTTAACAACAGACGACGGAAAGATTACTTTGAAGAAGGGTAAGTTAACAATGCCTTCAATGTCAACAACGATTTTAAAATAAGAAATCAATAGAATGAATATCATTGCAGTGAGCTGTAAAAACTTATGTTTTCAGCTCACTTTTTTTACTTATATTCATTAGCTTTTAGTCTTGTAGTAAGCTTATGAATCTCTTAGTAGGAGAAGATTGATATCCGTTTTTAGGCCATATTATGGCTGTGCCTACCTTTAGCTCAGCTTCCTTTAATTCTCTGTGATATAGTTTAGTATTAGGAATTAAATCTAAGCAGTTTTTTGGTATGATAGCTACTCCAATCCCGGCGTTGGCCCATAAAAGAATAGTGCGAACATCATTGCTCTTACAAATTATATTTGGAGAAAATCCTTTTTTGTTACATAGTTCTCCTATAGTTTTTTCATATCTTCTATGAAGTACTAGAGGTAATTGGTTTAGCTCCTTTATAGTGATGACCTTTCTGTTTTTATCCCAATAGTCAGTCTTGCTAGCTACAATCATTGGCTCCTCTGGTAAATTGATAACCTTGAAGCCTTCTGTATTGTAGGGAGTTCTTATTATACCTATATCAATAAAGCCTTTAGAAAGTAATTCTATTATTCTAGGAGTATCCTCGTCAATTATTTCAAAGCTTATATTAGGAAACTTGCTGTGAAAGTTAGAAATAAGCTGAGGTAGAAAGGTGGCTCCTGCAGCAGAAACAGTGCCTATAGATAGCTTGCCTGCAAGGCCATCGCTAATGTCTTTAACTTCTTTAATAGCTATGTCCATTAGCTTTAATATTTGTTTAGCCTTATGATACATTGCTTGTCCGGAACTTGTGATTTCTAATTTTCTGGTACTTCTTTCAAAAAGCTCTACGCCTAACTCAGATTCCATAGCCTTTAATTGCTGGCTTAGTGGTGGCTGGGCCATATGTAGCCTTTTAGCTGCCTTGGATATAGAACCTTCTTCAGCTATGGCGATAAAGTATTTCAACTGTTTAATGTCCATTAAACCAACTCGCTTTCTAAATTTATTTATATAAAAAAAGTATAAATAATATATGATTTAAATATTTCTAATATATATCTTAAGTTGTTATAATTATACTAGAATAAGTGTTTATAATCTAGATTTTTAATGATTTGGGGGGATAATTTTAATGGTTACAGCTTTCCATAAGGGAGTATTTGTGTATAATGGGGACAAAATTCTAGGTGCTGTGGATGAAATTTCTGCAGGAGCCTTGAAAGAATGTAATTTAACTTCTGAGGATTTAAATGCAGAAAGGGCTAAAAAAGAGACTATAGCTTATGGTATTATTCAAAAACATAATACTTCAAACAGCGAAGATTCTATTAAGATTAAATTTGATGCTTTAGCTTCTCATGATATTACTTATGTTGGTATAATTCAAACGGCTAAAGCTAGTGGATTAAAGGAGTTTCCTATACCCTATGTATTGACTAACTGCCACAACAGCCTTTGTGCCGTTGGAGGAACTATCAACGAAGATGACCACGTATTTGGTTTATCTGCAGCTAAAAAGTACGGTGGAATATATGTACCTGCACACCAGGCAGTAATACATACTTATATGAGAGAGGAAATGGCTGCCTGTGGTAAGATGATTCTAGGTTCTGATAGCCATACAAGATATGGTGCCTTAGGAACTATGGCTATAGGTGAAGGAGGTCCAGAACTAGTTAAGCAGCTCCTTGGCAAGACCTATGATTTTAACTATCCAGAGGTTGTAGCCATTTATTTAGAAGGGGAACCTAAAAAAGGGGTTGGACCTCATGACGTAGCTTTAGCTATTATTGGTGAGGTGTTCAAAAGTGGCTTTGTTAAGAATAAGGTATTAGAATTTATAGGACCTGGAGTAGGAAATTTATCTGTTGATTTCAGAAATGGTATAGATGTAATGACTACAGAAACTACTTGCTTGAGTTCCATCTGGGTTACTGATGAAAAGGTTGAAGAATACTACAAGATTCACGGCAGACCAGAAGACTATGGAAAACTACAACCAGGAAAAGTAGCCTACTATGATGGTTTAGTAAAGGTAGACCTAAATAAGATAGAGCCAATGATAGCCCTACCTTTCCACCCAAGCAATGTATACAAGATTGCAGACTTAAACAGCAATCCGTACGAGATCTTAGGCCATGTAGAAGAAGAGGTTAAGAAGACTTTAGAAAATCCTAATATAGACTTTAACCTTACAGATAAAATAGTAGATGGAAAAGTAAGAGTAGATCAGGGTATTATAGCAGGTTGTGCCGGTGGTATGTTTGAAAATGTTTTAAAGACTGCAGCTATACTTAAGGATAAATCTGTAGGAAATGATTACTTTGCATTAAGTGTATATCCTGCCAGCCAGCCAATTTTCATGGAGCTCATTAAGCGGGGAGCTATTAGTGACTTGATGGCTAGTGGAGCTGCATTAAAAACTGCCTTCTGCGGCCCATGCTTTGGTGCAGGAGATGTACCTAACAATAATGCCTTCAGCATAAGACATACTACAAGAAACTTCCCTAACAGAGAAGGTTCTAAGCCAGGTGAAGGACAAATATCCTCTGTAGCTTTAGTAGATGCACTATCCATTGCTGCTACAGCTATGAATGGAGGCTTCCTAACTCCAGCTACAGAAGTTGAAATTCCTGATATTGATACAAGTTATGAATATAATAGATCTCCTTATGATAAGAGAGTTTACTTTGGATACGGAAAGGCAGAAGTAGATGCACCATTAAAATATGGTCCAAACATCTGCGATTGGCCTGAGATGCCAGAGCTTACAGATAACACATTGTTAAAGGTTACATCAGTAATTAAGGATGAGGTTACTACAACAGACGAGCTTATTCCTTCAGGGGAAACTTCCTCCTATCGTTCCAATCCATTAAAGCTAGCAGAGTTCACCTTGTCCCGTAAGGATCCACAGTATGTTGACAGGGCTAAGGCTGTACAAGGAATGGAAGAAGAAAGAAGGGCATATTTAGAAGGAAAAGAAGCCAATATAGATGAAATAAAGGCTGTATTAGGAAAGCTAAAGGGACTAGAGGAGATATCTGAAGAAGAAATAAAGGACTTTATCTCTAAGACTCAATTAGGAAGCACTATATTTGCCCTAAGACCAGGGGACGGTTCTGCAAGAGAACAGGCAGCTTCCTGTCAAAGAGTGTTAGGAGCCTCTGCAAATATAGCCTTAGAATATGCTACAAAGAGATACAGAAGCAATCTAATCAACTGGGGTATGTTACCTTTCACTGTTGATGAAGCTCTTATAGACAGCTTTGAAGTTGGACAATATATATTTGTTAAAGATATTAAGGAAGCAGTTAAGTCAGGTAAGGAAACTATTCCTGCTGTTATAGTAGGCCAGGATGGTAATAAAAATATAGAGCTTAAGCTCAATAAGCTAACGGAAGATGAAAAGACTATAATTTTAAGAGGTTGTTTAATAAACTTCTATGCTAATTAATTGACATAGAGGAATCTTTAAATCAGTAAAAGAGAGAAAAAATCTATAAAAACAGATGGAAGTCCATTGAGGCTCCATCTGTTTTTTAGTGAAAAGTTTTTAAAAGGGATAAAGTTTTAAAAAAGGTGTTGCATTTTTATAAAATGGAGTGTATAATTATACAGTAATAAGAGTTTTATTGAATAAAAGAATTAGGGATTGGGGGGAGAACGATGGGCGAAATTACCTTTGTGGTTAGGAAAGCAGTTGAAGAGGACATTCCTCAAATAATAGATGCAGCAAAGGAAGCTTTCTGGCAATATGCTAAAAATGCAGGTATAACAAGTCTTGTGGAGCCTTTACAAGAAAGTTACCAGGAT
>JAAYTB010000044.1 GCA_012523855.1 Clostridia bacterium | reverse complement strand
TGCTTCTTAAAAAAAGTTCGTTTTTTTCTAGTTTTCATATATAATAAATTTAATAAGTCCTTTTTTAATAAATTGGGAATACTAAAATTATATATGTTACAATGTGAGGAAGAAATATGAATTTTATAATATTTGACTTGGAATTTAACCAAGCCATCCATAACAAAACCTTAGAAGCCAGTGATGAATCTTTAAAATGTCCCTTTGAGATTATTCAAATTGGGGCGGTAAAATTAAATGATAAGCTTGAGACCGTTGCTACTTTAGATAGGTTAGTTAAGCCCCATATATTTCCTAAACTTCATCCCTTCATTAAGGAAATGACAGGAATAACCAAAAATAACCTTAGCAGTGCTAAAGACTTTAAGGAAGTTTTTCAGGAATTTGTTGACCTAACCCACGGCAAGGATACTATTCTTTGTATATGGGGCACAGCAGATATGAGAGAATTATTTAGAAATGCAAAATTCCATAATTTAAATACAAATTTAATACCAAGAAAATATATAAACCTTCAATATTATATGTCTAAATTTTTAAGCTGCAATAAAGGTACAAATATTGGTTTAAAAACCACTGTAGAATTATTAGGTATACCCCATCATAATGAATTCCATAATGCCTTTAATGATGCCTACTTTACTGCTGAAATTTTTAAAAGGATCTATAGTGATAAAATTAAATACAGGATATATAATCCAAATGATCCTAACAATACAGGCAGGCCTCGAAAAACAAAAATGATTCTAGATAGTGAAAGTTTAATCAAGCAATTTGAAAAAATGTTTAATCGAAAAATGTCTGATGAAGAAATTGCAATAATTAAATTGGCATATATGATGGGAAAAACCAATCAATTCCAGGTTGAGGATAGTCACCGCTCTAAATAAATATCTAAAGCTGCAAAAAATATTTATATAGACTTGTTAGCTTGTTTAATTTTTGACAATTGTTGACTTTTTCCAAGGACTGGCATATCATATAAGTAAGTAAACATTTACAAAACAAAATTCTATGATACAGGAGGTAATTATGTTGGTAGAATATGACCCTTGTATACTAGAGATGATTGAAAATGGGACTTACTTTAATGTAAACACAACAGATGAAGCCGCTTACTATATTTATGAAAACTCAGGAGCTATTTCCCTAGAGGGAGCCTTCCTACTCCCTGAAAAAGCAACATTTATACTAGATTACTGCAACACATTAAAATCTTAACTATATAAAAAATCACTTTCTCCTAGGAGAAAGTGATTTTTTTGCTTTTTATTTCTTCTTGTTCTTCCTTTTCCAAGTATCTTTCATGGCTACAATTCTGTTAAATATAAGTTTGTCCTTAGTAGTATACTTGTTATCCACAGTGAAATAACCATTTCTTATAAATTGGAACTTATCTTCAGGCTTTGCATCCTTGATAAAGGGTTCTATATAGCAATTTTCTAGTATTTCTATGGAATTTGGATTTAAGTTTTCCTTCCAATCCTCAGCATCTGGATTTTGTTCTTCTTCTGCTAGCATCAGTCTATCATATAGTCTTACTTCAGCCTTTATTGCATGTTCAATTGATACCCAGTGAAGAGTTCCCCTTACCTTACGTCCATCTGGAGCACTTCCTCCCCTAGTTTCAGGGTCATAAGTACAGTGAAGTTCTATAATATTGCCATTTTCGTCCTTGATGGCTTCCTGACATTTTACAAAATAAGCATTTCTTAATCGAACTTCATTGCCAGGGAATAATCTAAAGTATCCCTTTGGAGGGTTCTCCATATAGTCCTCTCTCTCAATATATATTTCCCTTGAGAAAGGAACCTTTCTTGATCCCAAGTCTGGATTTTCAGGATTGTTACCAGCGTCAAACCATTCTACCTGTCCTTCAGGATAGTTGGTTATTACAACCTTTAAAGGTCTTAATACCGCCATTACACAATGAACCTTGGCCTTTAAATCTTCCCTTATACTGTGTTCCAACATAGCTACATCTACAGTACTTTCGTTTTTAGATACACCTATTTCACCTAAGAAGTGCTTTATAGCCTCAGGAGTATAACCCCTTCTTCTTAGGGCACGCAAGGTAGGAAGTCTTGGATCGTCCCAGCCATCTACATAGTTATTTAATACCAAGTCTCTTAAATATCTTTTACTCATAACTACGCCAGTTAGGTTCATTCTGCCGAACTCTCTCTGCTTTGGTGGACTAGGTATTTCACAAGCCTCTAACACCCATTCGTAAAGTGGTCTGTGGTCTATAAATTCTGCTGAACAGAGTGAATGTGTAATGTTTTCCTTAGCATCCTGTAAAGGATGAGCGAAGTCATACATTGGATAAATGCACCACTTATCTCCAGTTCTATAGTGGTCTAGATGCTGAATTCTATATATTACAGGGTCTCTCATATTCATATTTGGTGACGCCATATCAATTTTAGCTCTTAGCACCTTAGCTCCTGCTGGGAATTCCCCATTTTTCATTCTTTCAAAAAGATCTAAATTTTCCTCTACAGAACGATTTCTATAAGGGCTTTCCTTGCCAGGCTCTGTAAGAGTTCCTCTATACTCCCTAATTTCCTCAGGACTAAGATCATCTACATAGGCTAAACCCTTCTTTATTAAATTTACCGCATGATTATACATATCATCAAAGTAGTCGGAACCGTAAAATAGCCTATCTTCCCAGTCAAAGCCCATCCATTTCATATCTTCCATAATGGATTCCACATATTCGTGATCTTCCTTTGCAGGATTTGTATCATCAAATCTAAGATTAAATAGACCATCATACTTTTTTGCTGCTGTGTAGCTTATGTTAATAGCATAGGCACTTCCTATATGAAGATAGCCATTTGGTTCTGGTGGAAAACGGGTGTGTACTCTATCATAAACCCCTTCCTCTAAATCCTGATCAATAATTTTATAAATAAAATTTGATCTTATTTCTGTGTTTTCAACACTTTCTATGTCCTGCTTTTTTTCAGCCATTTTAAATCCTCCTTCTCTTTTTAATTTATTTCAAATAAAAAACTCTCGCTCTCAAGGCTCTATTGCCTTAAGGACGAGAGTATAAACTCGTGGTACCACCTTAATTTGCTTATATGTCTCCATATAAGCCTCATAAAGTAAATAATTACTTACACTCTTAACGGGAGCTACCGTCGCTTTTCCCTAGATACTAGGCTTATAGCGAAACTCCGAGGCCTGTTTCAATAAGTCTTCTTTACTCCTTTCCAGCTTCCGGAGCTCTCTTTGAAAGAAGGACTTATCTACTCTTCTCATCATAGTCATAAATTATAGCTACATATCAAATTTCAAAAGCTAAATTTGATATTTAAATCTTATATCAATAAAAGCTGAATGTCAATAGCTATTACTGTGTTTCTGTCCTATTTCTATGAAGCTGCTTATGTTTGGGTTTATTATTTTCTGCCGGTCCAATATATTCAAAAACTCCTTGCCTAATTTCTCTTAAATTTATGTCTGCTAACATCTTTTTTGTAAACTGCCCTCTAGTAGTCCCTTAAAATCTAGTATCTCTTCTAATATAGTTCACCCTATAAGATAGTTTAAGCATAAGTAGGAGAGCTTATCCTCCAGGAATTTTATTCCCAAGTCTCTTTAGACTAGCATATAAGAATAATTTAAATTAGGCCAGGAAATAATTAAATTATATAAGTATTTATAGATATCTATTAATTGGAGGTGATTTTATGCCAAGCTATATTGAAAATAGGGATAAAAATAATACAAGGGATAAGTTATCCTCTGGCCCTGCAACCACTGGCGACTTTGCCACTTCTACATCTTCTAACTTAACTACAGCTACGGAAGGCGCCTATGATGATCCCAATGAGCTTTTTCCTCATAACAATATAAGTTCTAATAATAAAAAAGCGGAATTAGCTTATAACTTTTTTAATCACAGTCGCTAGTAGTTATAAATCTGGACTAAAAACCAGGTTTTTTTGCAGTTTTATTACATAAATATACCCTAATTTTAAATATCATTAAAACTCTTATTATATTTTATTATTATTCTATTTTATTCCTTATAAAAATGCCTTATAATAAAAATGTATGACAATTTATCTAGGGAATTACTGTGTATTCTACAAATTATATTTTTTATATAAGCAGAGGTGAAAATAATGAATTCGTCTACAGAGTTAATAACTAAAATAATCGAAAATCTCTGGAATCAAGTGCTAGAAGGCAATACTAAGCTTACCTTCTTAAACGTTAGTTCCACAGATATCATTGAGGAAGCCGTTAACAATTTAATAAAAAAGGAAGATTTGAAGGTTAAATCTTATTCTTTTGATTTAGTAGAAGATGAGGTAAACCCGCCTTTCTACCCTTATCTCCAGTTAGTTAAAGATTATATAGGCGAAAACTCTCAGACGGATCTAGATAACTTTTTAAAGGAATCTGACGTTTACTATTTTCAAAGGGAGGTTTTTAGCAAATACCTAAAGGGTCTGCCTAGCAGTAGATATGAAGAGATTCTTTTTGAAGAGTTAGATTATGAGTTTTATGAATTTAATTGTTCAATATATAAAATGCTAGCAAAAATTTCTCACATAAACCCATTAATTGTAGTAGTAAACAATATTCAATTCATTAAACCATCAAGCTTATTTTTTACTAAGTTTATTATAAAAAAAGCCTTAGAAGGTAAAATTTTATTTATCTTCACTCTTAATAGAAATTTCAACTATTTATCAGAAGAAAAAAATGAAGAATTGCATGATTTCATAAACTATATTCACTCAAAACAATTGTTGTTGGACTATTCTTTAGATTCCACTCCTATCATGCAGTCCACCATTAAATCTTATAAACTAAATACAAAAGAGGATTTAGAAATTCTTATTAGTACCAGCAGGGATTGTTTCTACTTTTTAAACCTAGCAGAATGTAAGGAATATCTTTTAGAAGCATATAATTTTAAAATTCAGCAAAATATTATCCTAGAAGAGGAAACTTACTGTGAGCTCCTTAAACTGCTTGGAGACGTCCATACTTTTTTATATGAATATGATAGTGCATTGATATTTTATAACAGCCTATTAAGCCACGGCCAAAACAGAAACAATTTGAAGTTAATTTCCGACGTCTTACGTAAAATGGGCCTAATCTACCTTAAGAAGGATGATATAGACACTGCTGAAAAACTAGGAAATCAAAGTCTGAAAATTGCCCAATCTATAAAAGATAAACTACAGATCTTTTACGCTTATCTTTTACTCTTCTTTACAGAGGATAAGGGAAGGAGTTCTAGTTTGTCACAGTGGAGGGAAACCTATCAGGTATTGATTAAGCTGTCTAAAGACTTAAAAATGATTAATACTTTGTCCTGTTATTGTAGTAATCCATATGGCCTATACTCACAGTATACCCATGAAAATGAGGTCCTCCATAACTACGGAATCAAATTGGCTGAACAATATGGCAATACATATAGGCTTGCATCAGCTTATCAAACTAAAGGTTTAGTAAACTCAGTGCAAGGTAAATATGAAGAAGTCCTTCCTTATTATATAAAGAGTAAGGATCTTAAAGAGAAATTAGGCAATAAGCTTGAACTATCTTTCAGTTACAACGCCCTAGGTTTTTACTATTACCTACGGGGAGAGTATATACTTGCACAAGAAAACTATGAAAAGGCTCTTCAGTGCTTAAAGGTTGTCCGGAATCAACATGAGATTGCCATGACCTTTTACAATATAGCAGCTGATTACTTTTTTGCCTTTAAGAATGATTTATCTCTAACCTATTTAAATAAGTTATTGACCCTTATGAGCATATTGAAATGGAAAGGTCTAAAGTATCATTCAGGCCATGGTATATATTCTCTAATGGGTGTTGTACTGGCATCCTCTGGGGATATTCCTAAGGCTTACGAGTATTTATCCAAAATTAAGTTTCAAGATCTAAAACCTTATCCTAAAAAAAATGAGGAATATTTCTTGTTTGAACTACTACAAGCTTTAATATATAAGGCTGAAGAAAGGTATGATGTAGCAGATAAACACTTTCAAGAGGCTCTAGTTTACCTTAAGAAAAAAAATGATGTAATAATTTATATGGGACCTAGATTCTACTATGAATACGGACTAATGTATAAAGAAATGAATAATTCTAAAAAAGCAATCGAATTATTTAATGAAGGTATTGATCTTTGTGAGGAACTGGACTATATTTTCTACAAAGATATATTACTCAATCAAATATATGGAGATGCTTATCCATTACCAGAATTAAATTTTAACAATAAAACCTTTGATTTTGATTGGACAATAGGAGCAGCTCGCTTGGAAATGAACCTAACTAAGCTCCACAAAAGAATTACTGAAATAAACTTTTTAAATAACCTTCAAGGGATCATAAGTAAGGCTACAGAAAAGCAAAAGTTAATAGACAGCGTAATGGAACTAATTAATACAAACTTTTATCTAGAAGTCAGTGGCCTATACTTATTAGAAGATGATTCTATCCAGTGTCAACACTTAAACAATAAGGTTGCCAACTTAGATACAGACCATATGCTAAAAACTTTAATTGATAATAATTCAGATAAGACCCTTATTAATACTTCTATTCATGAGGAATACAAAGAATTTTCACCTTATGTTTCCTATATAGCTTACATACCTCTTATGAGCAAAAATACTTTCATTGGCTCCTTGCTTCTTGCAAATAAAAATGAGGACATGCCACTTTCTTATAACGACATTCAAATCTTGTCTATAGCCTGCAAGCAATTAACTGTTGCTTTAGAAAAGCTTAAGAGGGAAAGTGAAATAATTATTAAAAACCAAGAGCTTCGTAAAGCTAATGAAGAGCTACTAAGGGCAGCAACAACAGATTCACTGACCAAATTGTATAACAGGCAAGCCCTCCATAAGAGGCTTGATGAAGAAAAGGAAAAATTTCATTCTGCCTGCTATAAAAACCCTAGTTTTCTAATACTCTTTATAGATTTAGATAATCTTAAATACTATAATGATACCTATGGCCACCAAGTAGGGGATTTAATTTTAATCAAGTTCTCTGAAATCTTAAAAGCTAGCTCTAGCCAGGAGGATTTTATTGCCCGCTATGGTGGTGACGAATTTGTTATTCTATCATCAGGTAGGGATAGAGATGGTGCAGTTAGGCTATGTAGGAAAATACAAGAGGCTATAGTAAAAAAAGATAGCTTTAAAGAGGACATCCAAAACTCCTTAAATATAAAAATTTATATACCGGCTGATAAAAAAATTTCCTGTTCCATTGGTGTCTGTCAATATGATAGTAATTCTTCTATAAATATAGATTGCCTCATTGGACTGGCAGATAATGCTATGTACCAAGCTAAACGTTCAGGTAAAAATCAATTTGTCATTTGGTCGGAAAAAGATTTATTAGATAGAAACTCTCTTTAATCATATATATTTGTTTTTTGAGCAAACTAAAGATATAATCTTTTGCTAGTTGTAAAGGAGATAAGAAGATGACAAAAAGTAAAGAGAGTGTGGAAAGAAAGATTGCAAACAACAAGGATAATCAAAAAGCTGTAGCTCAAAACATTGAATTAAGATTCAAAAAAAGCGCCCATACAAAGGAAAGCGCCATACTTTCAGGCTTAGGTAGCAGGTTGGAAAGCATAGAACAAAACAAAGAACAGAGCTTAAAATAAAGCTCTGTTTTTCTTATCCGTATTGTCTTTCTAAATCAAAGTCTGCCTCTTCCTGATGTAAATATACCCTTACTTTTACTTCAATAGCTGCATCTGCTATTATTAATAATATTAGTTCTGCTGCCATTAAATAAGGAGTTACAACTCCATGGACAAAAAATCTGTAGTTAATAAAGGCAGCTATAGCTATAATCACCTTTACAAACTTACCTGTTGCTAACTTTCGAGCTATAGCGTATTGGTTTTTATAAAAACCAACTAAATAGTATTTTAAAAAAGTCTTATTTATTATGGAAATCAGCATCATCCAAACAAATATACTTCCTAATATGTACATAGTAGGATCATAATTGATATCACCTTTTTCAAATACTAAATCCAGAGTTTTATATACTAATGCCCCTAATAATGGCATCATTCTAAATAAGACAATTAAAAAAGATTTATTAAGGTTACTAATTTTATCCTCCATAACATTACCTCTTAACCTTCATTATTAACTAATATAGATAAACATGTATTTATATCGGCAGCCAACCTCTTTTTAACTCTTACAATATACTTATGCTTGTCCTTAAAAGCAATAGTCAACAGATTTCGATCTTTAATATTAAAATAGTCTATATTCTTTATTATAAATATTCTATCTTTATACATAAAATAATTATCGCTAATTACTACAAAGCCCATTACTACACTCATAGTAAACTTATAAAATATAAGGAATATGAGCCATTTCCTCAAACCAACATGATTGTAAATGCAAAATATGTATCCAATAACGTTGATTGATAAAAATATAAACTTTGAAAACCATTTCCCTGAAGAATCCAAATCCCTACCATTATCTATTCTCTTTATATAACTCTTAAAAACAACTCTGTTTATCCATCCTAGTACGGAACACCATAAATAAACATTTACCAAAATATAAAGAACCTTATTTCTTGTACTTGCATTATACTCTCTAAGAAGTACCACAAAAATTGGCATTAGAAATAATAAGACTAGCATATTAATTTTCATCATATATAGATCTCTTGATACAGTAGATATTTTCATAGCTCCTCCATACTACATTTTTCTTATTTGTTTATTTTTGTATATTATATTGTATATTTTACCATAGAATACTGTTTTTGTATAGGTTTTTAAAAAAATTTAAGAAGGAATCTTTTAAAGATTCCTTCTTGCTAAGAATATGTTTATCTTTTTTGTCTGACAATTTTTCTTTCCCAGGTTTCTAAAAGATCCACCTCAATCCAAAGGGCCCTTGGTGAAGTGGCTTTAAATCTTCTTCCCAAAATTTTATAGAGCCCATTTTTAAGCTCTAATCTATCCGCCTTCATATAAATTTGCAAAATCATAGCATCTTTTTCTGTGTCTAAGTCTTCATAGCCGCAATCTATAGTTGGCAAGTCCCTTTGTTCTTTTATTACTCTTTCGTTAATTTCCTTAGCTGTGAATAAGGGCTCCCTGAAGCCTTTTTTGAAGAACATAACACGGATATTACTCATGGCAACATCTCCTATAATAATTTTAAAAATAAGACATTAGTTTAATATATTAGTTCCACTTGGATATCTATATATTACTTATATATGCAATTTACTTATATATGTCACCTAAACTTTTATTTTTTAGCCATAAATTAACACTGATTATCAAGGGATAATTATTATTGACACCATGTATTTTATCTGTTATTATGAATTCAAGAAGTAAATATAAACATCCCCCCTATATTAGTTAACACAGTTATCTGAATAAACTTTAAAAGAAGCCCTCTTTTTATTTAGGGCTTCTTATTTTTGTATTCTATATAGGATTTTCTTGATATATTCAGCTTTTTATATTTGTTAACGTTTATTTTTCACCTTATAGCACTTCCTTATTTTGACATTCCCTCCTTGTGCTACTAAAATCATATTTGATACTTTAGGCTTTAGGCAATAAAAACGTTAGGAGGATGTTAATGAAAAAGATTATACCTTTCACTTTAGGGGCTCTTTTACTCTTCGCTGGTCTTTCAATACCACTTATTACAAAAGCTGACAACAACTTAGTTCCTTATAAAATTTCCATTAAGGGTGATTATTATAGGGATCGCTATGTAGACAGTGTAATATTACACTATGGAGTTAACGGTTGGCAGGATATAAAAGACGTAAAAATGGAAACAGTTTTTCTAAACTACCCAAATGATATGTACTATCAGGCCACTGTATATGTTCCAAAAAACTCCACCATTGACTATGCTATAAAGTACAACGTAGGGAGTATGGGAACTCATTGGGATAATAATGGTGGTAAGGATTATCATATAGAAGTAGGCAATGGAAATGTAGATACTGTTACATACACTATAGAAATAGGCGATACATATCTTAAATCAGTGGATGAATATGTTGCTAATGGATCAGAGGAGGAAATTTTGCCCTATAAGGTTACTCTTCGCTATGGAATTAATGGTTGGAAAAATCCTAGAGACATTGAAATGACTAGAGTTTGCTATAAGGATAATGACTCCGTAAAGGAAATAGTTTATAAGGCCACCATTACTGTAGCTAAGGAGGACGTAATAGATTTTGCCTACCATGTTGACAGAAGCGTCTACAATGAACCTAGCAAGTGGTATAACAACAATGGAGCCGATTGGCATGTTTCCCAAGAAACCGCAAACTCAGCTGGATACTTCTTTGTTTCATGTGAAGACTAAAAGAGAGCAAAACCTAAAACAGATATATGCATCCTTAATCTACTTTACCGTTGAAAGGTAAGAAGAAAAATTATGGCGTAAAACCTATCCTCAGGTTTTTACGCCATTTTTCTTTTATAAAAGATCTTCTTGAAGACCTATAGCTTCTAGGAAAAATCTACAGTAACATAGATTTGATTGCCGGTAAAATTAATATCCCTTACTTTTACACCCTTTAAACTGTTAGAGATAGCTTTTTCTACATCAAGCTCTACCCTGTTGTTTTCTAATCTTATATAGTCATTTATCTTTTTACCGCCCATTTCGTTCATAAGTCCCATAAGTATTTTTATGCCACCTTGTGTTATTATATTGAAATAAAGTTTTCCCTTAATGTAGCTATGATAGGATACTAGAACCTTCATGTCAGGAAAAAAACGTCCAACACTAACGGTAATCTCTATCTGGCCCTGGGTAATAAAGCTAATATTCTTTATTCTTTCTCTATTATATTCTACATTTTTATCAAGGAAGCCTAAGACTTCTGTTAATGAAACATTGATATACGCCATTGTTAAAACTCCATTTTATAAAAATATCTCTTGTTTTAAATATTTATTTTCTACTAGTAGATCTGTAATAAGCTAAAAAGCTATTACAATACCTCCGTCATCAGCATAGGTAGAACTAAGTCCACCCATTTCTACTATGATTATATCCTTAAAATTATATCTCTTAAGGACTTCTTCTTTAAATTGAATAGCCCTGTCAATGCAATTGCAATGTGCTATGCCTAAGACCTTTTCTTCTAGGTTTTTACCCTTTTCCCCTATGGTATCCACCAATCTAAGGAAAGCTTTTTTATAGCCTCGGACCTTTTCTGTCAGTTTGATATGTCCATCATCTCCACACATTATGGGCTTAATGGATAAGACCGAAGCTACCTTGGCCACTATAGGACTTATTCTGCCAGCCTTGGCTAAATGATCTAAACTTTCTAGAAGGAAGAATGTTTTCATTTCCTTTATGTAATTGCTAACCTTATCTACTATATCTAACTCACTAAGATTTAACTTAGAAAGTTCATTGATCTTTCTGACAATTAGGGTTTCCCCCACTGAAGCACTTAAGGAATCAAAAACATGTATGAATTTATCCTGTGCTTCCTCTAGAAAAATATTTTTTCCTAATAAGGCGCTATTATGAGACCCACTTAAATGGGAAGATTGAGTTACTACAAATATGCTTTCCCTACCTTCATAATGTTTCATATAGTCCTCTGGTGAGGGGCAAGAGGTCTTTGGAGGTTCTTCACAGGCTGCCATCTCCTTTATGTACTCCTTTATTTGAAGATTTTCGTCATCTACAAAGGTTTTATCTTTTAGATGTAAGGATAAAGGTACTAGTTTTATATTCTTGCCTCTTTTCATATCTTCTGTTAAATCACAGCCACTGTCCGCAATTATTTTTATTGACATAGCCAATCCTCCTATCTTTAAATAGCCCGTAAGAAAGGGACTAAATTGGGTAAGTTTGTACCTTGAACTATATCATATTATCTACCATTATGCCAGCTTTTATTTAAAGGCTTATTAATGATTGTCTGGATAAATCCTACATACTGTTTGTGTAAGGGTAAAAATATCACTGCACTAAGTATATTAAACAAAGTATGAGAATTAGCTATCTGAAGTCCTAGATCCCTACTACCATTAAAGTTTAAAGTTACAAGCTCAACTATACTTAAGAAGGGCCTTAAAAATATAAGGGCTATTATAACCCCTATGGCATTATATAAGGTATGGGCCCAAGCAGTCCTCCTAGCGTTAAGATTACCTGTAAGGCTTGCCATCTGAGCGGTTACACAGGTGCCAATATTATCTCCTAACATGATACATACAGCTGTTTTTAAATCCAACAAGCCTGAATTTCCAAGGACTAAAACCATACCTACAGTGGCACTACTGCTATGAACTGCAGCAGTGGCTAAAGCCCCTAATAGAATGCCTACAATGGGTATAGAAGCATAACTTTTAAAAAAGTAGCTCATGGTAGGATTATTTTGTATATAGGCTATACCAGCATTTAAGATTTTTAACCCTAAAAACATCATCCCAAAGCCCATCATGGCATTTCCTATCTCCTTCACCGCTTCCCTCTTGTTAAAATAGGTCAAAATAAATCCCAAGCCTATAGTTAACATAGCAAGCTTAGTCAGATCCACCATAAAACTAAAAGCCATAAGCTGTGCCGTTACGGTAGTTCCAATATTAGCTCCAAATATTATTCCAATAGCTTGGGATAAGTTCATTAGTCCAGCGTCTACAAAACCTACAGTTAAAACTGTGATAGCAGTACTGCTTTGTACAAGAGCGGTAATGATTATGCCCACTAGAAAAGCCATCCATACCCGTCCAGTAAGGACAGTTAGTATCTTTCGCATAAAGTTTCCAGAGGCCTTTTCAAGTCCCTCACTCATTTTCTCAACGCCGTACATTAATAAGGCAGTGCCTCCTAGTATTCCAAGTACAAAATCTAACATAAGCTCTCGTTTATACCTCACCTATAAAACTTGATTTCATATAATTATACGCTGTTAACATGAAATATATATTTAATTTTTATCTAAGATATTTTTTACTGTTATAGTATATCTAGCACCACAGCTAGGACAAAAAATTATCCTTTCAAAATTTTTATCTTTAGGGTCCTGGTCATTGTCCTTATAGTCTAGCTTCTTATCATTGCATTCGGGGCATAACATATCCACATTGTTAGGCTCTTCCCCTGCAAAAGCTTTTCCAGCTTCAATCCATTTTACTAATTTACTTGACCTCATATCGCTAACCTTCCTTCATTTTTATCTACCTTATCCAAATATAACATATAATTACATAAATATCAATAGAACTACGATATTTTGCGACATTATTTTTAGTCGCCTTCACTTATTATCCTAGTTTTTCTCTGATAAACTGCTTCATCTTTAGCTTATCATAAGTGCTCATAATAAGTAAACGGTAAATAAAAGCATATATAAAAAGCTGCTAGGCAGCTTTTGCAGGATAGTTAACAGAGGCGGGGGAGCTGATAGCAGATAAGAGATTCTGGCCTATTGTCCTTGTACTTTTAATAATCATTATTAGAGCTAATCTCATTAATTATCTCATGATTTCTGACGATAATGGACTTTCCTCTCCAGCTATAAGCTCTGTCCCTATATCGTCTGAGAAATTCCTTATTTGAAATTTCCTTTAATTCTTCATAGTCTATATTAAACTTTAAGTCTTGTCTGAATTCTTCCATGATAGTTTCTTCAACATTCTTATTATGAGGGCAGACATCCTGACAAACATCACAGCCCCAAATTAATTTATGTTTTTTTAAAATCTCTATATCCCTTTCATTAAGATCCTTCTTCTTTTGACTTATAAAGGACTTACACTTTAGCGGGTCTATAGTAAAGTCTCCTAAAACTGCATTACCAGGACACTTTCTTACACAGTTAAAGCATTGGTAGCAGCTTCTGTCTTGGGCTTGATCTGCTGGAAAGGGATAATTGTTTAGTATATATCCTATAAAAACATAGGAACCATATTTATCTGTAATAAGATGCCCATTTATCCCAAAGAAGCCTAAACCTGCTTTATGAGCTAAATATCTATCAGATAAGGGTCCCGTATCTGAAAAAACCTTATACTGAAAACCTTCAATATTACTTTGCAAAAACTGAGCTACTAGCTCCAGCTTTTCCTTAACAATTAAATGGTAATCCTTGCTAAAGGTATATTTTGAAATATTTGAGTCTTCCCTATGGCCTACAAAGTAGGGAAATAAACATGCAATCACAGATTTGGTCCCCGCCATTGATAGATTGGGATCTATTCTCTTTTGGATATCCATTTCCTCAAAGCCACAAATATGACCTTTTTCTATTTGCTCCCTCCAGAGCTTTTCAAAATCATAATATGGCCCCTGGGGAGCAATACCAACATATTCAATACCTATATTTCTGCAAAAGTTCTTCAGTTTATCCTTCATTTTTATAACCCCTAACTTTTTTTCTAGCTCATTTCCTTGGCAATAACTAAAATTCTTTCTCCGGAATGATTTTTATATCACTGAAGAAAGCTTGAATTCTTACTTCTATATAAGGCTGTCCATCAACAAAACTCTTAGTAACATAATCATAGCCACCAAAGCTTACCTCTCTGTTTTTAGGCTCCTTTACATCGGAAAAAATAGTATTGATTTTTACAAGGACCGGTAGCTCCTCAGGAATATTGATTTTTGTATCGGAAAACATTAAATTAATCTTAAAGCTTCTTGAATTTATAGGTGGCTTCATCTTAGTTAAGTCTATCTTTCCATCACTGAATATCATGTTAATTGAAGCCTCAAAGCCACTGGCTACTATATCTCTTTCAGAAAATATAAGATTTCTTTTTTCACCAAGGTTATAGATAAGATTATTGTTTGGCTCATTAAAATGGGTGTGATAATCTTCACTTTTCTTGTCACTGATCTTTTTCAAAACAATAAACACTCCTTTTCATAAATTCCCTATATAAATATTACCATATTTCTCTATCTACCGCAGAGAAAAGCAAAAATTTTCCCCTTTTAATAGATATTGGTTCCACAGGTTGCCACAGCTTACTTTCCTGCTGCTTAGCAAATATATCATGTTGCTGAAGGCTTGATAATATGTAACTTAAACAATACTCACTAATTTTTTTACCAAAAGAGCAAAGGGTCCTTGTTAAAAGCACCTCTTCCTTCCAGCTTCTATTGAAGAGAAATTCATCTACACCTGCTCCTAAAGAGTGTACCCATTTAATATTATAAAAATCAAAATTTCCTGTTGGCTTAAAGGCAACAAAGCCGTCAGCCCATTGTAAATTTTCCTCCCTTACCTCTTCCTCAGCTAAAGAAAGGATCTCTTTATTAAGCCTACCCTGAAGCTGCTCTGCTATTTCCTTATATAATCTGCCTGTTATTAAAATTCTCTTTATTTCCATTCCCTTTTCTCCTCTGTTTTATTATGCACAGAAAGTCAAAAACTACCCACAGCTAGTGAAGGCATGGCCTGTACTTTTGTGGATAGTTCTTATATTTATATTTATTTATTTTCAACTTTTTTAGGGGCAATAATCATGAACATGTTCCTGCCTTCTAAACGAGCGGCCTTTTCTACCACTGCTAATTCATCTATTTTAGATAGAAACTTCTCAAACACCTTAGCGCCCATATTAGTATAGTTATTTTGGCGTCCTCTAAATCTAATGGAAACCTTAACTTTATTTTCGCCTTTCAGGAACCGCTTGGCATGGTTTGCCTTAATTTCTATATCATGATCTTCAATAGTAGGACTAAGCCTTATTTCCTTAACTTCAATTGTCTTCTGTTTTTTCTTGGCTTCCTTAGCCTTTTTAGCTTTTTCATACAAATACTTGTTATAATCCATTATTTTGCAAACTGGTGGTTTTGCATTAGGAGAAACCATAACCAAATCCAAGTCACTATTTCTAGCTATTTCTAACGCTTCCTTAGTGCTCATTATACTACTTTCCCCTTGGCCAACTAGCCTAATTTCTCTTTCTCTTATCTTCTCATTTATTTTGATATCCTTTTCTATAAATAACACCTCCAAATTTTATCACCATCTAATATAGTACCACTATAATGCACTTTATGCAAATCTACAATAATATTCAAACTATTAAGCCAGTCACTATAAATTACATCTAATACTTTCATCCATAAGAAGAATACTATTTATGTACAAAGGTCACTTGCATCTATTAAATTAAAGTTGGTGGTAGCAGGATGAATTTATTATTAAATCTCCTTTTAACAATCTTCATAGTAATTTTTGCTTTACTAGCTTTACTAATAATCTTGCTTACATTTGTTCCTTTTAGAATTACAGCAAGATTTAGTTCTGAAAGCCAGCAGGGGTTGAAAATTATAATTACTTCGTTAAAGGGCTCCATTAAAGGCACCATAATTAAAGAAAACCCCAATAGCTTTATTAAAGTCTATTTATTCAACAATAATTTTTACACAAAGGAACTTTCTAAAATTATCACTATCAATAAGTCTACCATATTAAAACTAAAAGATTATTATAATAATGCCAATTTTACCTCAGATATGGACTTTTTTAATGGCAGTGTAGACTTTGAAATATTTATACTACCTTTTTTAATTATGTATGTAAGAAATCAAATCTTTCATAAACCTAAAGGCATCTTAAGTCATTATAAATAATATATCTAGGAGGGATTATTAATGCAGGATACAACATCATTTAACAACAATATGAATACATTATTTTCAGACCTAGAGGACTTTGTTAAAACTGGTTCTGTCCTTGGTTCACCTATGGAGGTGGAAAATAAGACCCTAATCCCTATAATGTCTGTAACTATGGGCTATGGTAGCACCGGTATGGGCACTAAAAGCTCTATGGGAACAGGGGCTGCTAACACTTCCTCAGGCGGTTTAGGTTTAGGTGCAAGAGTATCTAGCAACTGCTTAGTAGTTATAGATAACAATAATAATTCTATTCAAATGCTACCTGTTAATTCTAACAATAACATGAATCAGCTTATGTCGAAAATCCCTGATGCTATAACTAGTTTAGGCCAATCAATGATGGGTGGCCAAAGCCAGCAACAAGGTGGTTCACAACAACAGAAGCAGCAAGCTCAAGGGCAAGCTCAGGGCCAGGCTCAAAATCAGCAAAGCCAGAACCAGGCTCAAGGTCAACAATCAAACAAAGGCAATAGTCAAAACAAATCTAGTTAAATTTTTACTAAGGAATTCAGCTTAGCTGAATTCCTTTAAAATAGATCTTCTGAAAGTTCTTAAGATGCAAGGCCTGCTGGTAAACCTATTACTTAATGTGTAGAAACAGTATTTATTATTTCCAGTTATCAATCTTACATACTTGTTAGTTTATATTTTTATTATAGGCAGTGTGTCAAAGTTTAAACCTTGTAATTTTTATCAATCTCTATTGGTTTTTGGATTTACAACTTGGCCTTTCAATACTTCTTTTCGGCCTATATGAATTTTATAAGTTCTACTAATAGTATGGATTAATTTCACTTCCCTTTTAGAGGCGATAGTTATGGCTTCTCCCCTTTTCCCAGCTCTCCCTGTCCTGCCAGCTCTATGTAAGTAATCTTTTGGATCCTCTGGTAGCTCTAAATTAAAAACATGGCTTACTCCTTTTATATCCAAGCCTCGTGCAGCAATATCCGATGCCACCAGTAATTGTAGTTTACCAAGTCTCAAGTCTTGCAAAACTTTCTTTCTGTCTTCCTTCCGGTTTGTACCGTGAAGTCCTTGGGCCTTTAGCTTGTGATAATTAAGCCTAGCAACTGTTTTTTCAATATCGTAGCTTTTATTGATGAAGACCAGGGCCTTTTCAGGCTTTAAAGCATGAACTAGCTTCCTTAAGGTTTTAATTTTGTCCCTTTCATCACATAGCAAATAATAATGGTCTATGTTATTAGTTATAGCTTTCTTACTACTAACTTTAATTACTTCTGGATCTTTCATAAATTCCTTTGCAACTTCCAGGGTTTTTACCGGTATAGTAGCAGAAAAGAGCATTACTTGCCTTTCTTTCAGAGTAGTTTTTATTACTGCTTTTACTATTTCTATATTATTAGGGTCTAGAAGTTTATCTCCTTCGTCAATTATTATAGTTTTTATAGTATGGGCAGATATTTTTCTCTTTTTAATTAGCTCTAATATTCTTCCTGGAGATCCCACAATTATATGGGGCTTTTCTTTTAGCCTTTCAACTTGCCTATTTATATTGGCACTACCTATTATAGCTGCTGAACTAATATTGGTTCCTGAGTTTTTGGACAAGTTTTTAATTTCATTATGTATTTGCATTGCTAGTTCATGAGTTGGGGCCAATATTATAGCCTGCATCTCCTTCTTACTTTTATCTACCATCATAAATAAGGGCAATAAAAAGGCTAAGGTCTTCCCCGTTCCTGTGCCTGATTGACCTATTATATCCTTCTTTTCCATTGCAAGAGGTATGACCTTTCGCTGAATTTCTGTAGGCTTAGTTATGGCTGACTTCCTTAAAGCTTCAACTAATTGGCTACTTATTCCTAAAGTATCAAACAATTCACTCATATATTTTTTCTCCTACCATTTACTAAATTTACTTATTCAACTATACCTATTATCTCTCAAACTTTCAACAATATTAGCTTTTATAGTTTATATTAACAAATAGGAGACTCATTTGAGTCTCCTACCTATATTCTAAGATTTTTCTTAGCAATCTATATTACATTTTGTCGTGGAAAGTTCTGCTTATAACTTCTTGCTGCTGTTCTCTTGAAAGTCTGTTGAAGTTTACAGCATAACCGGAAACTCTGATAGTAAGTGTTGGGTACTTTTCAGGGTTTTCCATAGCATCTTCTAAAGTTGCTCTGTTTAATACATTTACGTTTAAGTGATGAGCTCCCTGTCCAAAATATCCGTCTAAGATATTAGCTAAGTTTTCTATTCTTGATTCAGCAGTTTTTCCTAAAGCTTCTGGAACTATGGAGAAAGTATTGGATACTCCATCTTCACAGATATCTTTGTAAGGTATCTTAGCTACTGAGTTCAATGAAGCTAAAGCTCCTTCTATATCTCTTCCGTGCATTGGGTTTGCTCCTGGTGCTAGAGGTTCTCCAGCTACTCTTCCGTCAGGAGTTGAACCAGTTTTCTTTCCGTAAACTACGTTTGAAGTTATTGTTAATATGGATAATGTATGCTTAGCATTTCTGTAAGTTGGGTGCTTCTTAAGTTCACTTGAGAACTTCTCAACTATTTCTACAGCTATGTCGTCTACTCTGCTGTCGTCATTACCAAACTTAG
The DNA here is from genome assembly GCA_012523855.1 of Clostridia bacterium. Classification (GTDB taxonomy): domain Bacteria; phylum Bacillota; class Clostridia; order Clostridiales; family Clostridiaceae; genus Clostridium_AU. The sequence continues at coordinate 14,392 of JAAYTB010000044.1, read as the reverse complement.
GGAAGTCTCCTTCTATTTCAAAGTCTACTGTGATTCCATCTTCTCTTACTGGTTTTACCTTAGCGTACTTAATTGCACTTAAGGAGTCCGCTGCTACGGACAAGCCGGCTACACCAAAGGCCATTAATCTTTCAACCTGGGAATCATGTAATGCCAACTGACCTGATTCATAAGCATACTTGTCATGCATGAAGTGAATTGTATTCATAGTATTTACATAAAGTTCTGCTACATATTCTAATACGCCGAAGAACTTTTCTTTAACTGTTTCGTAATCAAGTACTTCATCTTCAATCTTTTCTAGGCCTTTAATTACAACCATGCCCTTCTTCTTGTTTTCATCTACTCCACCGTTTATAGCGTAAAGTAATGATTTAGCAAGGTTACATCTTGCTCCGAAGAACTGCATTTGCTTACCAACCTTCATTGCAGATACACAGCAAGCTATAGCATAGTCATCACCGTAAAGTTGTCTCATTACATCATCATTTTCATACTGTATAGAGTCAGTTAATATGGACATTTCTGCACAGAACTTCTTGAAGTTTTCTGGAAGATCTTGTGACCATAAAACTGTCATGTTTGGTTCTGGAGCAGCTCCTAAGTTAATTAAAGTGTGTAAGAATCTATATGAGTTCTTAGTTACTAGCGGTCTTCCATCAATGCCAACTCCACCAATAGCTTCAGTTACCCAAGTTGGGTCTCCTGCGAAAAGCTCATTGTATTCTGGAGTTCTTAAATGTCTAACCATTCTAAGTTTTATTACAAACTGATCTATAAGCTCTTGAGCTTCTTCTTCTGTTAAGATACCATTTTCTATATCTCTTTCAATATAAATATCTAAGAAAGTACTTGTTCTACCTAGTGACATAGCTGCACCATTGTTTTCTTTAACTCCTGATAAGTAACCGAAGTAAACAGCCTGTACTGCTTCCTTAGCATTAGATGAAGGCTTAGAAATGTCTGCTCCATAAGAAGCTGCCATTGCCTTAATATCCTTTAGTGCACGGATTTGCTCAGAAACTTCTTCTCTTGTTCTGATTAATTCGTCAAGCATATCTCCTTTTAGGTTCTTTAAGTCCTTTTTCTTTTCTTCTATTAAATAGTCTACTCCATATAGAGCTATTCTTCTGTAGTCACCTATTATTCTTCCTCTTCCATAAGCATCTGGAAGTCCTGTTATTAATCCAGCAGATCTAGCTGCTCTCATTTCTTCTGTGTATGCATCAAAAACACCGTCGTTGTGTGTCTTTCTAAATGCCTTGAAGTACTTTTCAATATCTTCGTTAAGCTTGTATCCATAAGCTTCTAAAGATTGTTCTACCATTCTCATACCACCAAAAGGGTTTACTATTCTTTTTAGTGGTGCATCTGTTTGGAAACCTACAATTACTTCGTTTTCTCTGTCTAAATAGCCTGGCTCAAAATTATTAATACCAGAAACTGCATTAGTTTCTACATCAATTATGCCTTTTTTGATTTCTTCAACTATTAACTTTGATGCTTTTTCCCATACTTTCTTTGTCTTTTCTGTTGGTCCAGCAAGGAAGTTCTTGTCACCTTCATACACTTTGTAGTTCTTTTGGATAAAATCTCTTACATTTATGCCTTCTGCCCATTCGCCGGTTTTAAATCCATCCCATTGTTTAAACAAATTATACCCCTCCTACTTATATAGAAAATTAAAATTTATTGCGTATTTAAATTCTAGCTAGATTTTTTCTTACATTTTCAATTATTATTTCTTGTTACAATTATATTATAATATCAGTGTAACAGTTTGTCAAGAAAAATGATACAGTTTTCTATAATAGCTAAATATTGAGGTTTACAGCCACTTTTTTGTTTACTTTTGTTGTGAAACAGCTCATAAAAAACCTGATTAAAAAAATTTTTTCACAATTATTTTTTAAAAATACTATTATATTAGTAGACTATTTGTAGAATTAAAGAGATAATATTATAAAGAAAATTATTTATTGGAGGTCATAAGATGAGCGGAGTTTGGGGCAAGAAAATACAATATTCCATTTTTGGTGAATCTCATGGGGCAGCCATAGGCATAACTATCAGCGGACTACCTGCTGGAATCAAATTGGATATGGACCATATAAAAAAGGAAATGCAAAGGCGGGCTCCTGGTTCTAGTGATCTTGTAACGCCAAGAAAAGAAGAAGACAATGTTGAGATTCTTAGCGGATATTTTGAGGACCACACCACTGGCACACCTTTATGTGCTATTATCCGAAATAAAAACACTCAATCAAAGGATTATAGCAATTTAAGATACGCTATGAGACCAGGCCATGCAGATTATAGTGGCAGAATGAAGTATAAGGGCTTTAATGATTTTAGAGGTAGCGGTCACTTTTCTGGCCGTATAACGGCAGGACTGGTTTTTGCTGGGGCTATAGCAAAACAAATTTTAAAAACTAAGGGTATTGATATTATTAGCCATGTTAACAGTATCCATACTATTAAGGATAAAAGTTTTGACCTTACTGCTATATCCCAAGAACTATTTGATAAGCTTTCTAATTCCTCTTTCCCTGTAATAGACGATACAGTGGCAGAAAAAATGAAAGACTGTATAAGAAGTGCTAAGGAGGAACAAGATTCTGTAGGTGGCGTTGTAGAATGTGCTATTTTAAATATGCCTGCTGGAGTTGGGGATCCCTTCTTTGATTCCATAGAAAGCACCTTAGCTCATTTACTTTTCTCTGTACCTGCAGTTAAGGCTGTAGAGTTCGGGAAAGGATTTGAAATTAGCAGCATGAAGGGTTCAGAGTCTAACGACCCTTACTATATTGATAATGGCAGCATCAAAACCTCATCTAATAATAATGGAGGAATAATCGGCGGAATAAGTAATGGCATGCCAATAATATTCCGATGTGCTATAAAGCCTACTGCCTCCATAAGTAAAGAGCAAGAAACTATCGATATTGTAAAAATGGAAAACACAAGTCTTAAGGTAGAGGGAAGACATGATCCCTGCATAGTACCAAGGGTACTTCCTGTAATTGAAGCAGTTAGTGCCTTGGCTATCTTAGATAGGCTTTAATCATCACAATTTCACCTATATCATCATAGTGTATAGGTGAAATTATTTTTTTAGGAGCATTATTTTGCAAGAGAATTTTAATAATCTTATGGAAAATGTCAATTGTTTTCTCCCAGCAGGGGCTGAACTAATTTATCTCACTTATCCTAAGAAGGAGCCTGCTCTTATTCTAGCAGATTTTCATAGGGATAATGAACTAGAGTTGGTTGTAGCCTATAAGCTACAGCAGACCCCCTACATCTCTATATTTAAACAACTGGGGAATCAATGGAAGATAGTAAGCACTGTTCAGGGCAAGGGCTATAATCTCCTTTACTTTAAAGCCTTGAATATTAGTTCAGAAAAATATAAAGATTTAGTAATAGGCTGGCAGCTAGAAGCTAAATGGGCCTTGCTTACAATCTATCAGTGGACTGGTAAAGAGCTTAAGGAGCTGTCTCCTCCTAATATTTATTACAGCAAAATGGATATAGAGGATATGCCCAGTGATAAAGGCTGTGACGGTAATTTAGAAATAGCCCTATGGAGCAAGCTTTCTGGCAATGGCTATAAGACGGAAATCTACCGTTGGCATAAGGATAAATTAGTTCCTGCCCCAGATGTGTATCCTTACTATTTTAAGAAAGTATCAAGATACTACCAGTCTATGGTGAAAGAAAGTCCCTATGTTGATTTTTACTGGTATCAGCTTTCAGAGGCACAGTTTAAAGCAGGACTTTTCCATCAAGCCTTACAATCAGTAGATACCGCCCTAAGCCTCCATTTGATCTATACTTCAAAAGAGAAACTTATGGCCTTAAAAAAACAGATTCTCTTAAAGATAGACTCTAAAGCTATAAATCTTTACAAGGCTCCAGTGAGAACAAGCTCCGGTAAAAAGTACGGCTATATAGATAATACAGGTAGATTTGCTATAAAGCCTCAATTTGCTGAAGCCATGGACTTTCAGACTAACGGCCTGGCAGTAGTTCAGCTAAATAACCTTTATGGCCTAATAAATACTAGTGGCAATTTTATTGTAGAGCCTAAATATAGCTATATATCTGATTTTTCTGAAGGCCTAGCTGTGGCTATCAATAATGGCTCCTTTTTAGTTTTAAATGAAGAAGGAAAAATCCTTACCAGTAAAGCCTACAACTATATTAGTCTTTATAAGGATGGAAGGGCCCTATTCAGCCAAGCTGATGAAAATAATAGATTTTTATATGGCTACCTGGATAAAGAGGGTAAGGAAGTAATTCCAGCCAAATACATTAGCGGCAGCGACTTTGTAGATGGCAAGGCTCTAGTACAAATATCCCAGGAGGAATTTGCCCTTATAGATAGGGATGGAAATCTTCTTTATAGCTACAACTACCCCTTTGTGGGCCATCTAGGCCAAGGTTTTCTAAGCTTTAAAGAAAGCCCTTCAGGAAAGTTTGGTTATATAAGGGAATCTGGCGAAATTGCTATTCCGGCTCAATATAGCAGCCTTCAAGCCTTTAAGAATGGTAGAGCGGTGGTAAATCTCAGCGAAAGCTTTCCAGAAAGTAAGTACGGCTTAATAGATACTAAAGGCCAATTCATTATAGAAGCTATCTATAATGACATAATTATCTTAAATGAAAATAGAATTGCAGTAGGAAAAGCCATTGATGATCAGAAACCTTATTACGGTTCCATATACGCTTTAACAGATAAGGATGGTAATTTCCTTACAGACTTTAAATATTACAATATATCTGATTTTAAGGACGGTATAGCATCAGTTTATGATGATAAATATACCTTCTTTATTAACAGCCAGGGGAAAGAGATGAAAGATCTGACTATAGTAGAGGGTAGTGGTAGCCTTTCTATAATAGACTCCTTAATCCAGGCTGATATTGATCAGAGATTATCCTATTTTAGCAGGTCAGGAAAGCTCTTATGGGAAGAAAATAAGGTAATTCCACTAGGGAAAGACCATAAAGTTGTGGTGAAAAAGTATAAGCCAAATAAGGATTATCTTGTTTACTATCCACGGATTGAAGGATTTGTTGATAAGGACATAGAAAGGACTGTTAATAATAAATTAAAGGAACTGTCTGCAGTAAAGCCTATTAAGTCCTCAATACAATTAGACTATAGCTATACTGGGGATTTTAACATTCAGTTCTATAAAAATAACTTGTTAGTCTTAGAACTTTACGGCTATAATTATCCCTTTGGAGCTGCCCATGGAATGCCAAGTGAGAACTATGTTCACATAAATTTAGTCAGTGGCGAATTTTACAGGCTGGAAAACTTATTTAAGGCAGGCAGCCACTATGTGAAAATCCTTAGTACCATAATTGAAGAGGAAATAAAAAACAATCCAGACTATTCCTATGTATTCCCAGATGCCTATACAGGGATAAAAGAGGATCAACCTTTCTACCTTGATGAGGATAATCTATATATTTATTTTCAACCTTATGAAATAGGCCCTTATGCCGCCGGCTTTCCAACATTTAAAATACCCTTTTTAGATATAATGGATATTATCCATACTGAGGGTAGCTTCTGGAAGGCTTTCAAGGAGTAAATAGCACAAAAGGCCCTTTTGCAGCAATGCTACAAAAGGGCCTTTTGTATAGGTTGAAAACTCAGAAGTCTGAATTTAATCCTTAACTATCAATTAAACTATCTTATATCACCATAATAAATTTTATATTTCTTTGTCTTATAAGTTGCGAGTCCCTGGTCTTAACTCAAGGTTTTTCATATCGATCCAGTAAACTCCTTCTCCGTCGGTTACACAGGCCTTGCTGTGTGAATAATCGTATTCAGATATTTTCACTTTTAATATATTCACTATATCTCCGTAGTTAAACTTGCCATATGGTTCTACTATCTGTCCTATAACTCCGCTCATTTTAACTCTCATCGGCATCTCTTTCCCTCCAAAAATATCTTATTAATATTATACCCTCATTTAGTTATACGTTTACATTTTTGCAATCGTTCCTGTTTTTTAAATTTTTTCTTTTGTATATTAAAATATATTCTTATCCTGTCAAACTGTTAATAGATACCTAACCTTTAAGTTTTATATCTCTAATTAATTACAATCTAATTATATCACATCACAAGATACATATTATTAAATACTTCTGAAAATGTTATTAACATTTTCTAAATTATATGGCAAACTAAATAATATGTACAAAAGCTATGAGGCTTTTGAGAATTTCTCCCTATTTATTTTAGCTTTACTCCTTTTATTTTTAAGCTTATAATATCCATACAATATTACTGCTAGAGCCACTGACAGTTGAAGTAATTTTCCTATAGTTTGAGGCAGAGGAAAGTAATGAAGAAATAAATTGTCTTCCATTATCATCTTTACAGACGTATAGGCTAAAACTGAACCACCAAGGTAGACTACCATAGGTCTTTTCTCCATTAGCTTTATTACATACTGACTTCCAAAGAAAATAATAGGGATATTAAGAAATATACCTATTACTATCAGCCTTAGGTTACCATTAGCTGCGCCAACTATGGCTAATACATTGTCCAGGCTCATACTTATATCTGCAAGTATTACTGCTATTACAGCATCCCAGAATTTTTGTGCTGACTTTCCATTGTACTCCTCTTCTTCTATTTCCGTTGCCTTTATTAGATCCCAGGTCACTTTAGCTAATATAAGTCCTCCTATTAGCCTTAAGGGAATCCATTTAACCTTTAAAAAAGCTGATATACATATTGCGAAGTAAATTCTAAGGCCTATAGCAGCAGAAACTCCGATTATCCCTGCTAGCCTTGCAGACTTTGCCGGCAAATTTCTAGTAGCTAAGGCTATTATTCCTATATTATCACCGCACAATACTAAATCTAATAGAGCAATTTCTAGGATACCTAAAATTAAGCCTATATTAAGCTCCATGTAAACCCCCTTCTTAATAGTGCATTCATTTATATTTTATTACTAAAGCTATTTTTTATGATAACTTCTAATCTTTAAAATGTATAAATCACTTGTTGATTTTGGCATCCTAAATGTAGCTATCCAACTTTAGGCCTCAACTGGTTTCATTGGCAAAAACTTTGAAAGGGTGATGTAGAAATGAAAGAAATTACTATGTTTATACTAGAAACTTGTCCACACTGTCGAAAAGCTCTATCCTGGATGGAGGAACTTAAAAAAGAAAACCCCAACTACCAGAAGATTCCTATTAAGATTATAGATGAAGGAAAAGAGCCTGATATAGCAAATCAATACGACTATTATTACGTGCCCACTTATTATGTAGGCGGGGAAAAACGCCACGAAGGAGCTACCAAGAAGGATATCATTAAAAAAATTTATGAAGAAGCCTTAGGCAATTAGCAAGTAAGGTGCAGGAAAGTTTCTCCTGCACCTTAAGATCTTTGGATATATGGTTTACTTGTTTTCCTTGATAGAAAGTTGCCTATTTGATTGAAACCAATCAATTAACTTCCTGGCAATACTACCCTTAGCTGGAATCAAGGGCAAATTATCAGCCTTATACCAGTGAGCCTCTTCTATTTCCACACCATCTGGACATATTTCTCCACTATCATAGTCTGCAGTGAAGGCCACCATTAATGAATTAGGAAAGGGCCAAGGTTGACTTTTAAAATACTTTATGTTTTTCACCTTAATTCCTACTTCCTCCATAACTTCCCGTTCTACACATTCTTCAAAACTTTCTCCCAACTCTACAAAGCCGGCAATAAGGCTAAAAACTCCTTTAGAAAATTTTTTATTGTGGGCAAGGAGTATTTCATCACCCTTTAATATTGCCACTATAACTGCCGGAGATATTCTAGGATAATTTTCAAGACCACATTGAGGACAAAGCTTTACTCTTTCAGCCTTCCCTTCTTTCATCAGCGAACCACATCGGCCACAATATTTATGATCCTTATCCCAATTTATTATTTGTATAGCTCTTCCTGCTAGGTTAAAAATATCCTCTGTAACATTTGATGCTAGGGTTCGTAATGAATTAAAAGCTAGTCCCTCAGCTAACATTTCCTCTTCCAAGTCCCAAGGGTCCTCTAGTTCAGCAGTATAACAGTGAGCTTCCTTTAAGCGACCTATATAATGAATATGGTTCATTCCACCTAAATACCTGTTGATCTTTTTTCTATTGGGTATTAGTAGTTTTTCCTCCTTACACTGCATTAGAATTTTACCTTTTTTAAAAACAAACCATAGGTCACTGCTTTTTTTTACCACAGGCCTTTCTATGGCTGGCTCAAAATCGAAATAGTTTTTATACCCCATTTTAGTCACCCTACTCCTGTTAAAGTTGATTTTCCACTTTTTCTAAAAGTGCCATAAATTCCACTTGATTTTTCTTTTCCAAGTATAGATTTATCAGGGCTCTATTAGTCATATTCTCATAACCTTTATGGCCTCTGGCCAAGATTTCTGTAAGTATGGTCTTATATTCTTCCCTACCACCTTCTATACTTTTCATTATCTTATCATAAGTATCCTGAACTAATTCATCTATTAAAGTTTCCCTCAGTTTTTCTGTGTAATTTCTTAAGTATTCTTGCGCTTCCTCTGGATAAGAGGAAAAATCCCCATCCATTAAATCACCTATGTTCAACATTGGTATATCACCTCGAAGAATTTTTATCTTTAATTAAGCTTTTAAATAAGATATTTATATTATACAATACAATAATTCATTATTGTATATTATAACTTTTTCTAATCCAATGTATATTCAAATTCCTTTGTCCTAAAACTAACTTAAAAGAATCTTGCTTCATAGGAGGACTTGCCATGCTAATAAAATTTGATATTATCCAAACCCTTTCTCTGTCGGTAATAGTTTTTATTGCAGGAGAGTTTATTAAAAAGAAAATTCAAGTGTTAGAGCAGTTTTCCATACCTGCTCCTGTTATTGGCGGAATCCTATTCTCTTTTGTAAGTCTTTTTGGCCATATTACAGGATTCTATGATTTTGAATTCGATGAAACTTTAAAAAACATTTTGCTAACTGCCGCCTTTACCAGCATTGGTTTTTCTGCCAGCTTGAAGTTGCTAAAAAAAGGTGGCCTACAAGTAGTTACTTTCTTAATTTTAAGTATGATACTAGTAGTCTTTCAAAATCTCTTAGGGATTGGAATAGCAGAGTTATTTAACTTTCATCCCTACTTAGGCTTGGCCGCAGGGTCTACCGCTTTAGTTGGTGGTCCTGGCACTTCCGCTGCCTTCGGTCCCTTATTTGAGGCTGCAGGTTTAAAAGGAGGAGCTGCCGCTGCTATGGCTGCCGCTACCTTTGGTCTAGTAATGGGTTCTCTAATAGGTGGTCCAGTGGCTAAATCCCTAATAGAAAAATATAATTTAGTTGAAAAATATGTTGAAAGTGAGGAAGAAAAATCCCTTAGTAGGGAGTCCAGAAAATTAGATGAACATTCACTACTGCATTCAGCAGTTCTGATTGTACTTGCCATGGGCATTGGCACCATCATATCTAATTGGTTTAAAAACTTAGGCTTAACCTTTCCTTCATAATATAGGAGGAATGCTTGCAGCATCTTTAATACGGAATCTTTTAGATCTAGCCAACAAAAAAATTATTCATGAGGAGATAGAAGCACTAGGAAATATATCTTTAATTTTCTTCCTATCTATGTCCTTAATGTCTCTTAAGCTATGGCAACTCTATGAGCTAGCCTTGCCAATGTTAATAATTTTAGGACTGCAAGTATTAATGATGGTTATCTTTTCATACTATCTTGTCTTTAGAATTATGGGCAAGGACTATGATGCTGCTGTAATGAGCTCTGGAGCTTGTGGTTTTGGCTTAGGTGCCACTGCCAATGCCATAGCCAACATGGAAGCCTTAACAGAAAAATATAAGATTAAGGCCTTGAGAGCCTTTTTTATAGTTCCTATAGTAGGCTCCTTATTCATTGACTTTTTCAACGCCTTTTCCATAACCCTTTTTATGAACTGGTTTAAATAAGAAAAATTAAAATCCGTAATATGGTCTATTTTAGATCATATTACGGATTTAGTCTTATAAATCATTGGCTTGCTCTTCTTCAACTGCCTTACTATTATCTGGCTCCTCAACAGACTCCTTTTTTTCCTCTGCTAGGATTGGGGCCTTTTTTGTTCCCCTTAAAGCTTGTCCATCTACTGCATGATAGTAATCATTAGATATAAATTCTGTATTTATTAACTTGCCATTTTCATAGGTCTTTCTATATACTTTAACTTTATAACCTTTTGAACCCCATTTAAGAACCTTTGTTTCCCCTTCTAGTAAATCATTAGAATTAATATACTTCATTTTAGGTTGGATTACTTCATATACCTCAGTTTCCATCTCATAAGTATACTTGCTTAATTCTTCGTTAGAATATATATTAAAATACAAAGTTTTATCTTTAGTATATCCTTCAATATAAATAGGATAATCTAAAGTATTAGTAAATTTATAGTCAATATTACCCCAATCTATAGTTGCATCCAAGCCCATTGGTATATAAGTAAGAGTCAATGTATGATTTCTTCTTTCCGTAAATTTAAGGCCTGCATTCAGTACTGCGTTATATAGGGTGCTTGAAACTTGACAAATACCTCCACCTAAGCCAGATTGAATGGAATCTCCAATAATAACTCCCGCATCCTTGTAACCTCTTTCTCTAGTACGTTGTCCTACTATTTCATTAAAGCTAAAGGTATCTCCTGGCATTAATGTAGTTCCATTTATAGCCCTTGTAGCTAATTCAATATTATTAATTCTATTGGCACTTGAGGAGGTAAATTTAGTGCTGAAACCTGAAATCTTCTGGTTCATTTTCTCAAGTTCAGCTTTTGTTACAGCAGGTTTAGTCACTTGCAAAGGTGCTTTAATCTCTACAAGTTCTTCTGACAATTGGTTATTTATACTATTTAAAATTGATTCCTCAAGCTCTTCCCTTTTTAGTTTTCTCCCATGGCTAGCTTCAGTAATTTTAACATTTCCAGCTTCAATAGTAATTGTTGCGTCTACAGCTTCTGATTCTACTTCCTTGTCTATTTTATCTAATAGTTCCTTCACAGCAGCTGTATCGTATTTAAAGGCTAGCTTATATTCCTTCTTTCTTGTCTTCTTGATCAATGAGTATTTTGATAATAGATCCTCATCTTTTCCATAGTTAAAAGCTTCTTTGATTGTTTCCTCAATATTATACTCTGGTTTTAGTTGGCTATAGCTTAAACTGTAGGACTTGTCTCCTGCAATAATCTTAATTTCCTTTTCAATGACAACTTTTTCATAGTTTTCTTCTATCAATCTCTTTGCTTCCTCTAGAGTTTTCCCACTAACATCTAAGCCTTCTATGTATACACCAGGATAAATAATATGTCTATATTTAGACTCCGTAGCATAGACATGAATCACTGGCAAGGATGTTAGTGTTAAAAAACTCAATATAGCAAAAATAAGTCTTAATCTTTTTTTCCTCCTTCTCTTTCTTCTTCTTTTCATTTCACGTCGCCCTTCCTACAATTCTCTTTATAATATATACCGCAGAAAGGGACAATAAGTTTTCTTTTTTAATAATTAATTTTATTATTTGTTTTTATCATCGTGAAAAATCTGATCTATAACTATTACCAAGGATAAAATAAAAGGATAACTCTCATTGTCGCTTATATCTACTTCATAGGTATCAGTCATAGACAAAGCTTTTTTATAAACCCTGGCCACTGGCATTCCATTTTTAAAAATAGTGAAATTATAGGCAAAAATATTTCCTTCAATATAGAAATCCCCATAAGAACTTTCAATACGTAACTTTGGTTTAAAGAAAGAAAACTCCTTCTTCAACACTGCCGCTATATTGTTGTTTTCATAAATTAAATACTCCGGTAAAAACTTAAAAAGCTTTTGCTCAATATATACTAATTCTCTATCATCCATGGTGTATAGTCTAAGTTTATTTCCTAAACTGAATACCTGACCCTTAACCTTATAGGCATGATAGCCGTCTATATCTTTAATTGTAAAATTATCCCCGAAACTAAAGACTTTTTCTCTAATATAAAAAATCACATTAAACACCTCCTTTTTAATTGTAACATCTCTATAAATTATGGTAAACAGAAAAAAGCCTATATTTTAACAAAGTCCGCCCCTACTATGTAGCGGCAGACTGTTACTATTAACACTTACAGCATTGACTATGACAATCACATTCGTAATCATCATCGAAGCAATCATCTTCTTGATTAACATTTATAATATTTGTATTTTGAGAGGCTCCAGCTACCCCTGCAGGACTTGTTGTAGCGGCTAATAGGACCCCTAGCAGCAAAAGTAATAATCCTCCATTCCCTCTTCTGGAACTTCTTACAACCTTTCGACAGGATTTTCTGAAACAGCAACATCCTCCACGACGGCCACTCATTTTTCCTCCTCCTTTTGTTTGTAATTTATCATCAGAATCTTCAAAAATAGTACCACTTTCTAATATATTATTCTGATATGGTGAATTTTGTACCAATAGTAGAGTACTATTTAGGAACTTGCAGAGGATACTTAGCTAATATCTGTGAACCGTCCCCCCTTAAAAGGCATATACTATTATGAACAAAGCTGTAAACGGAGGATTAAAAATGATATTAATCAAAGGAAATATAGTAAGGTTACAAAGGCTTATTCATTTGTTTCCCAAAGATAGTATTGAGTCTGAAATTTTATATAGGATCTCAGATTCTAATGAAATATATGAATATCAATTAGTTAATCAATTAATATTTGAAGTAAATCTTAGAAGTAAAATAATTAATGCGGCAAGAGAACTTAATGCTAGTGGCTTCAAGTTCAGAACCTTTAAAAATTCCCATTGTAATGAGGAATTTTGGCAACGAACTGACGTTGGAGGCTATCTCCTTAAGAAAGATAGTAGCCCTTCTGAAGCTATAGCAGATATATTCCTACAGGGTTACAAGTATGGAACAGAATGTTCTACTGCCATTACAATTATTTACTATAAAGCTCTTCAAGATATTTATTCTAAAGAACTTTTCGACTACTCATTCCCAGATCTTCACCTTATGAACTGGCATTATATAGATAACGATTTAGATATAATAACTTATAAATATTTATTTGATTATATACCTGGTGACTGCAGATATGTTGAAAATCCAGACTTTCACCCTGAGAGACCTGAATTAAGAGGTCAAAACCTAATAGACTTAGGGGAGGGATTATACTATGGCCATGGTACTGGTATTAAAACTATAGATGAAGTAGTAGACTATTTAAACAGGCATAGAGCAGAATCTTCCTCTAGGTCTGCATTCTTAAAAAGATCAGCTACTAGGCCTAACTTTTTACACCTTGCTAATCTATATATAAAGTATGATCTTTAAAGGTCCTGAAAAAACAGTTTTTTTGGCATACAAAAAGGATGTCAATTGACATCCTTTTTGTTAATTAATTATTTATTAAATTTCTTTCTTTTAGTGAATATCACCACTAGGCCTGTTGCCATAGCAAGTAGTCCTAACAAGCTCAGGATCTGTGTATCTACAGGAGAACCTGTCTTTGGCAATATCTTTGCTGCAACTAAGTCCTTATCTGCAACAAAGAAGTCACTATTATGGTCTATAGCAAATTGGATATATCCTTCTTCGTCTACCTTTAGCTTCTTAGCTACAACTTCTGCCTTTTTAGTCTCAGGATTGTAGTAGTATACAAAGATATTATTCTTATCCTTGTTAGCTAACCAAGTAGAATCTAGTTTAACTCTAACTGTTGCCTTAGCAGGTAGCTTTCCATTAGAGGCAAAGCTAAGTACTAGCACATCTTCATTCTTAACCTTTTTAGCTATAGCATCTTTATTAGCTGATACTGTATCCTTTAATGAAGCTATCTGGATAGTTAAGTCAATATCCTTTACTTCCTTGATGTCCTTACCATTAAATGTCCATTCACTGTTTTCTGTTTTAAAGGTTACAGACTTATCTCTTCCTCTAAGAGCTTCAAAGATAGCTTTGTCAATTTTCTTATTTGAAGATGCATCTACAACAATTGTTGATTTACTTGATTCATTTTTAATAGCCTCTACTACAAGTTCTGGATTATTGTCTATAATATCTCCAGCCTGCTGTCCCTTACCTGGATCTTCTTCGTCACCTTCCCCTGGTTCTTCTCCAGTGCCTGGCTCTTCGTCACCTTCACCTGGTTCCTCTCCAGTACCTGGCTCTTCGTCACCTTCTCCTGGTTCTTCCCCAGTGCCTGGCTCTTCATCGCCTTCCCCTGGTTCTTCCCCAGTGCCTGGTTCGTCGTCGCCTTCTCCTGGTTCCTCTCCAGTGCCTGGTTCTTCGTCGCCTTC
>JAAYTB010000043.1 GCA_012523855.1 Clostridia bacterium | reverse complement strand
CTTTTTTCTTTATTATTCAGGAATAATTCCATTGTTTTATTTGTATACATAGTTTAGTAGGTATTATAGGAGGTATAATATGGCTGCGGTAGAGCTGATTAAAGAAAATATAGAATACGAGCAGTTACTAGGAGAAAATTTTTCTGACACTGTAATCAAGGGAGAGTATCTTATTCCTGATACTCATCCAGATGTAGTAGAAATTCTTATGGTTGATGTAAAACCTTCAGTAATTTCAAAAGAAACTATGGAAGACAAAGTTTATGTTGAAGGACAGGTCCTCTATAATGTTATTTACCTAGCTAAGGAAGAAGAAGGAGTAGGAGTTTACAATGTAAACTACAGCGATAATTTTTCAAATTATGTTGACATACCTATGGCAGAGCAAAAAATGTTCTGCGAGGCAGAATGTTATGTTGAACATATGGACTCTAATCTAATTAATGAAAGAAAGGTTGGAATCAGTGGCATAATTAAAATTAAGTCATCAGTTTATAAAAACTATAATTTTGAAGTGGTAAAATCCATGGATAAAGATGATGATATTCAAATGCTAAAGTATCCAACAGTTGTAGACAAGGTTCTAGGCAATAGCTTTACAGACTTGGTTATTAAGAGTCAGATCAGAGTACCTATGGATAAGCCACAGATTGGAAAAGTACTAAAGAGCGATGTAGCCCTTCATAAGAAGGAGATTAAATTAAGTGAGGGCAGAGTTCAAGTTTCCGCTTTTGCCAATGTAAAGATGATGTACAGAGGCAAAGGAGAAAAAGCTTTAGTATGTTTAGAGGACGATGTTTTTTTAAGCAAGGAAATTGAATTAGAAGGTGTTATGCCTTCAATGGTAGCTTTCGTTGATTTTACAGTGGAATCAATGGATTATGACATAAAGGAAGATGACTTAGGTGAAGATAGGATTGTGGATATTGAGGCTATAGCTAATGCAGTTATTAAGGTCCAATACAAAGAGGAAATTGACATGATAGAAGACGCCTATTCACCAAAGGTAGTTATGGACATGATAAGAAAAACCTATAATTTAAATGTCCTTCAAGGAACCAATCAAGCAGAAACTATTGTTAAGGAAAATATTGAAGTAGATAACAGCCCATCCACCATTATTATGACCCAGGGTGATGTTATGGTTACAGATAAAAAGATAGTAGAAGATAAAGTAATGATAGATGGGATTGTTAAGGTAGATATTTTATTTTTAATTGACTCTGAAGAGGAAGAGTTTGCAACTATGTCTGAAGAACTTCCTTTTAGCTGTTCTGTAGATGTAGAAGGTGCAAAAATAGATATGGAAAGTATGGCTACTGCTAGCTTGGAGGTTTTAGAGGCTTCTATTGAAGCTAATACAATAGCAGTAAAGGCTGTTGTCAATGTTGAGGCTAGAGTTAATTATTCCATAGAAAAAGACTTCCTAATAGATATTCTAATAGCTGACGAGGAAATTCCTTTAAAAAAGGCAAGTGTAACAATTTATGTGGTTCAACCTGGGGATACCCTATGGAAGATTGCAAAAAAATATTGTACTACTATAGATGAGATTGTTAGAGTTAACAACATAGAAAATCCTGACTTGATTTATCCTAATGAGAAGCTAATTATACCAGGAAGAGCCCTTGTTTAATAATGAACTCTGCTAATTATAGAGGTGTCTTAAAAATATTAGGACACCTTTTATATTTTTTGAAAAATTACTAATAATAATTTATGTAATGGAGCAATTATAGATATCTATATAAGCAGATTTAGGATTTTTGAATAACAAAACTACTATTGGATAAAATAAATGATAGCTATGAGAGGCGGTGGTCCTTTTGGCAGAAAAGGTAGAAGGAACTCTGATTATAATCGGAGGGGCTGAGGATAAAAAAGGGGAAAAAGAAATATTAAAGGCAGTTTGTTCGAAAATTAATAAAGAGGAAGACGAGTTGCTGATAGCTACAGTTGCTACAGAATCTCCTGCGGAAGTAGGAGCTCAGTATAGAAGTGTATTTGAAAGCTTAGGAGCCAGGAAGGTTAATATCCTAAATGTATCGTCTAGGGAAGATGCTTGTGCCAATGAAAATATAGAAATGGTAAAGAAAGCCTCCCTAGTCTTCTTTACTGGCGGTGATCAATTAAGAATAACAAGTATGCTAGGAGGCACAGCCTTATACAATTGTTTCCTTGAAAGATATGAGGAGGGTTGCGTATTTGTAGGTACCTCAGCTGGAGCTTCCGTTATGAGCGAGAACATGGTTGTTAATGGACCAGGTGACGAATCTCCTAAAAAGTGCACCTTAAAAATGGCACCAGGTCTTGGCTTGGTAAAAGGGGTAATCATTGATCAACATTTTGCCCAAAGAGGTAGAATAGGCAGGTTGCTAGTAGGAGTAGCAGAGAATCCGCAAAGCTTAGGTATAGGTATAGATGAAGATACGGCTATTGAAGTAAACAGCGAAGGACTTTTTAAGGTTATAGGTTCCGGGGCTGTTTATGTTATTGATGGAAGCACCATAAGCAGGACTAACGTTTCTGAACAATATCCTAACGAGGTCTTATCTATATTTAATCTAAAAATGCATGTTTTAAAATCCGGAGATAGATTTGATATAAAATTAAGAACACCTTTTGCAGAGGAATAATATTATATTTTAAGGTTTTTGCTTTATAAAGCAAGGAGGAAAATAAGAACAAATGAAACTCTTAAATTTACAGGTATTTAATGGAAGGAATGTTTATTCTCATAGAAAGTGTATAAGGTTGGATGTGGATTTAGAAGGCTACTGTGAAACTCCCAGCAAGGATATAGAAAATTTCAATGAAAGATTATTAAAAATCTTGCCAGACCTACAAAACCATAGATGTGGAATATACGAAGAAGGTGGTTTTGTCACAAGACTTAAAGAAGGTACTTATTTAGCCCACATTTGCGAGCATACTATAATCGCCTTGCATAATTTAATTGGCATTGATATTTCTTTTGGAAAGGCTAGGGAAATAGAGGGAGATCTTTATTATATTATTTTTCAGTATGAGTATGAAAAAACAGCTATTAAATGCGCTTATCTAGCGATAGACATTATAAACATGCTAATAGGAAAAATAAGCAATATTGATTTTCACAAGGAAATAAGAGAAATAAAAAATACTCTTAATAAAGAATATATAGGGCCTAGCACCGAGGCCATATGTTTAGAATCTAAGAAGAGGGCCATTCCTATAATAAAATTAGCTGATACAGGATTTTACCAACTAGGAAATGGTAAGTACGGTAAAATCCTTGAGGCCACCATATGTAGTGATACCAGTGCTGTAGGTGTGGACATTTCTTGTGATAAGTTAGCTACAAAAGAAATATTAACTATGCATAATTTGCCGGTAGCTAGAGGCTACAAAGTAAGAAATACTGTTGATTTAATATATTATGCAGACAAAATAGGATATCCAGTAGTCTTGAAACCTCAATTTGGCAACCAAGGCAAGGGTGTGGTAGTTAATATTAAGAATCGATTAGAACTAATAAAGGCCTATAATTTATTAATACCCAATTATAAGGATATAGTCATTGAAAGCTATATAAGGGGTAAGGACTATAGAGTCTGTGTAGTAAATGGCAAGGTAGTAGCGGCAGCTTTGAGAATTCCGCCCTTTATTCTTGGTGATGGCAATAAAACCATACATGAGCTAATAGATGAATTAAACAAGGATCCCAGAAGAGGGGATGGCCATGAGAAGCCAATGACCAAGATAAAGATAGATGAAGCCTTGATTTCTTTTTTGAAAGAAGGAGGCTATAAGCTTGAAACTGTACTGGAAAAGGGCAAGAAACTTTCTTTAAGAGGCAATGCTAATATTTCAACAGGGGCTATGGCTATTGATTGTACCGACGAAATATCTGAGGAAAACAAATCAATTTGTGTAAGAGCAGCAGCAGCGTTAGGTCTAAATATTTGTGGTATAGATTTGTGTTGCACAGATATAGGAAAATCTATAAAGGACCACGGTGCTATAGTGGAAATAAATTCAGCACCAGGTATAAGGATGCATTGCTATCCTTATCAGGGTAAAAAACGACAGGTGGCTAAGGCTATAGTAGACATGATGTTCCCAGAAGGTAAGGCTTCCATACCTATAATATCGGTGACTGGTACTAATGGGAAAACCACTACCACAAGGCTCATTGGCCATGTTTTGCAAGTTGCAGGCTATAAGGTGGGAATGACAACCACCGGAGGTATTTATATAAACAATGAATGTATTGAAAAAGGAGATACCACTGGATACAATAGTGCTCTTTCTATCCTTTTAAATAAGGAAGTGGAAGTAGCAGTGTTAGAAACTGCTAGAGGAGGAATCATAAAAAAGGGCCTTGCCTATGATCTAGCAGATGTTGGGGTAATAACAAATATCAGAGAGGATCACTTGGGGGTAGATGGAATTAATGATTTGGAAGGTTTAGCCCATGTGAAATCCCTAGTGCTAGAAGCGGTGAAGGATGAAGGTTATGCAGTAGTTAATGGAGATGATGAAATATCTATAACCTTGTTAGAAAGAATTAAGAGTAGGCTTGTGATTTTTTCTAAAGACAGTGAAAATCCTCTACTGAATAAAGCTATTACTAGTGATGGTATAGCTGTATATTTGAAGGACAACAATATCTACCTACAGAAAAGTCATGAACTTGTAAAAGTTATAAGCCTAGAAAATATACCAATAACCCTAAAGGGTAAGATTAAATTTAATGTAGAAAATTGCCTTGCTGCCGTAGCAGCCTTGGCTTCTGTAGGAATACCCTATGAAATTATTAGTAAGGGCCTTAATAATTTTTACGGAGATGAGTCTAGTAATCCAGGAAGATTTAATGTCTTTAATGTAAAGGGTACTAGTGTTATTTTAGATTATGGACACAATAAAGATGGATATAGGGCTGTAGCGGAGGTTTTAAAAGAAATAAACCATAAGCGGCTTATTGGCATAATTGGAGTGCCAGGTGATAGGCTGGACAATGATATTGTTGAGCTAGGAAGGATATCTGGCAAATGCTTTGATTATATATATATAAAAGAGGATGATGAGAAGAGAGGTAGAAGAAAAAGAGAAGTAGCGGAGCTACTTAAAAAGGGAGTTATGGAGTCCGGTCTAGTAGATATAAAAAATATTAAAATATTAGAAAATGAAAGAGAAGCCCTCATTGACGCTTTAGATAAGTCAAAACCAGGAGATATTATTATGGTGTTTTTTGAAAAATATGAACCTCTTTTAGACATAGTAAAAAGTCGAATGGAGACCGCCATGCTGGAAAAGGTTGCAATAGGATAGTAATTTTTAATCTTTACATTTCCTGCAATTTTAATCATAATGTATTTATATACTTATGACTTTGTTGCATGGAGGTAAAATATGTTAGTAAAGGCTTATGCAAAGATTAATATATCTTTAGATGTAGTAGGTAAGCGGGACGACGGTTATCACTTGTTAGAAATGATTATGCAAAATATTGAACTATATGATTTAATAGATATCTCAAAGTGTAATTCAGGTATAGACATTAAGTGTAATATTCCCTATGTCCCAACAGATGAAAAAAATTTAGCATATAAGGCGGCGAAGCTTTTTATTGATAGCTATGGAATAAGGGGAGGGGTATCTATTAACATCCGTAAGAACATCCCTGTAGCTGCAGGCTTAGCTGGGGGGAGCTCCAATGCCGCCACAGTTTTAAAAGCTATGAGGGACTTGTATCAAGTAGAAGCTACTGATGAAGAATTAATGAAATTAGGTGTTCAGATTGGTGCTGATGTACCTTATTGTTTTATAGGGGGTACAGCATTATGTACAGGTATTGGAGATGTAATCAAGCCCTTAAAGCCCTTTAAAAATCATATTTTAGTAGTGGTAAAACCTAACTTTGGTGTTTCGACAAAAGAGGTTTACGGTTCCTTGGATATTAGTAAAATCAACATTCATCCTAGAACTAAAGACATTATAAGTGCTATGGAAAGAAATGACTTAGAAGAAACAGCTACATTAATGAAAAATGTTCTGGAAAATGTTGCATTGAAAAAACATTATATACTAAGAGAAATTAAGAAAGATATGATTAAACAAGGAGCTTTAAATGCTTTAATGACCGGCAGTGGACCTACTATATTCGGATTTTTTGATGATATGCTAAAAGCTCAAAGATGTTTAGAAAGAATGAAGGAAAGATACACAGAAGTTTTTCTAACTAGAACAATCTAAAATAAAACAAAAATGGCAACAAAAAAGATTCAGCCCTAAAGCTGAATCTTTTTTAATTTTAGCATTAAATATGACATCATCAAGAGCCACCTTACCATATTTCCGAAATCTGTTCTCTGGTCTCCCTTATAAGAATTTCAAAAAATGAATATTTTACCCCAGTAAGGATAAAAATAAAATGCAACAGAGTTATTAATATTATGCTGGGTGCTATAAGTGGAGAGGTTGTGTAGTCATGATTTTAGGTTTATTTAATGAATACTTTCTTAGTTTAGTAATATTGCTTAGTTTACTAGCTATTTTCTACGATGGGAAAGAATTTTTAAAAAACAATAGGGGAGAAGAGGCTAAAAAAGCAAAGTTTCTTGGAGGCTTATATATAGGCTTAGCTTTGCTTTTGTATGTATGCAATAAGTTAAGGTAAAGGAGTGAATTTTTTGGAGGAAATACTTAGAAAGAATATTTATGTGGATTTGGATGATAACTTTACATATTTAAAGGACTTGTTTGAGAATAATACTGACGTGATATTTAGACGGTTCTATGTGGGACCTTGGGAAGCGGCACTTATATATGTGGAGGGTTTGGCAGATAAAATATTACTTAATGATTTTGTTATGGAAACATTAATGATATTTGGAGATCGGCCTCAAAACATTGAGGATATAAAAGATACTTTACTTACAGTCACTGATATTAGAGAGGAAAAAATTTTGGAAGCAGCTATCAACTCACTGCTGTCAGGAGACAGCATCTTGATGATTGATGGTATTGATATAGCCTATATCATTGCCACTAGAGCTTGGCCTGCCAGAGGTATTTCTGAACCCTCCAGTGAGAGCGTTATAAGAGGAGCTAAAGAGGCTCTAGTTGAAACTATGAGATTTAACACTGCTCTTATCAGAAGAAGACTTAGAGATAGTAGATTAAAGGTTGAAAGCACAAGGGTAGGAGTTAGATCAAAGACAGATATCGCTATTATGTACATTGAAGATATTGTAAACAAGGATGTATTAGCTCAAGTTAAGGAAAAGCTAGATGGAATAAAAATAGATGCAATTTTGGATAGTGGCTATATAGAACAGTTGATTGAAGGAAGCAAGTGGTCTATATTTCCACAGGTACAAAGTACAGAAAGGCCAGATGTGGTAGCTGCAGCCTTGCTTGAAGGAAGAGTAGCCTTGGTTGTAGATAATTCACCATTTTGTATCTTAGTTCCTACAACCCTAAGTATTTTATTTCAATCTCCCGATGATTACAATCAAAGATGGATCTATGCATCCACCATCAGATTAGTAAGATTTGCAGCTATATTATTATCCCTTGTTCTGCCGGCAGTATACGTAGCAGTTACTTCTTTTCATACTTCTATTATACCTACAAGGTTAGTTTATGCTATGGCTGCTACTAGGGAAGGTGTACCATTCCCGGCTTTTGTTGAAACCTTGATTATGGAAGTTAGTATGGCCTTATTAGTAGAGGCTGTTTTACGATTGCCAAAGGGACTTGGCTCTACTATTGGAATAGTAGGAGGCTTAATAATCGGTCAGGCTGCTGTATCTGCCGGAATTGTTAGTCCTGCCATGATAATTATTGTATCTATAACTTCCTTAACTACTTTTATAACACCTAATTATGAAGCGGTGTCTTCACAGAGAATAATTAGGTTCACTCTTATCATTGGGTCAGCTATTATAGGGTTTTATGGTATTGTCCTAATGTTGATAGTCTACCTTATACACCTAATTAAATTAGAGAGCTTTGGTGTTCCCTATATGGCACCTATGGTTAATACTAGAACTAGTGATTTGAAGGATACACTTATAAGGGCTCCATTGACTTTTTTTAAGAAGAGACCAGCATATATTAATCCAAAAGATAAGGTTAGACAAAAGTAATATAATTCTGGAGGAATGACTATGGAAAAGGATAATTTTATAACCTCCTACGGCTTTATAGCTACAATTGTGGTAACAGTAGTTGGTATTGGTATTTTTTCATATCCAAGGGAGATAGCTGACAAGGTAGGAGGAGATCTATGGCTAGTGACAATACTGGCAGGCTTAATAAACTTGATTCTTCTCAAGTTAGTAGTTGAAGCTATAAGAGTTAACGGATTTCAAAAAATAAGTCATATTGTAAAAGGCAAATTTGGACTTATATTTGGGGGCCTTATACTTATACTGATGTGTCTTCCAACTATATTTGCAATATCCCTTGGTATGAGAGATTTTATAGAAGTTGTGAAAATGTACTTGTTGGCAAAGACGCCTACAGAGTTTCTTTTGATTATTACAATACTAACAGGAGTTTATATAGTTCGTGGAGGTGTAAGTAGCAATGTAAAGTTTAATGAGATTACCTTATGGATTATGTTTATTCCAATGTTTATAGTATTGATATTTGCTATGAAGCATGCAAACTATACAAATATACTTCCCCCTTTTCGACAGGATGGGAAGACATATTTATACGCTTTGCCTGCAGCGGCCTTTTCTTTTACTGGACTGGAAGTTGTTTATATAATTTTGCCACAATTACGAAATAAAAAGGAGGCCTTTAAGAGTATTAAAAAAAGTTTGTTTTTTATTGTTGCTTTTTACATAATAGTATCAGTGACTTGTATTGCTGTGCTTACAACCCCAGTAACTAAGAAGTTACTATGGCCTACTATTGACATGATTAGAACCATAGAGCTACCTGGAGCTTTTGTAGAGAGATGGGATGGAGTGATGATGGCATTATGGATTATCGTTTTCTTTACAACTTTCTCTAATGGCTTTACTTTTTCAGCCTATATTTTAAGAGATGCATTACCTTTAAATGATATGAGAATTTCAGCCTTTGTTATTGCACCATTTATTTATTTAGTAGCTATGTTCCCAACTAATATTACAGAGTTGTACAGCCACATTCATCTAATAACCCCTTTTAACTACATAATTAATTTGTTAATTATTCCTTTGATTCTAATCTTGCTTGGTAAAAATAAAAGTAATACTACAAGGGGGGAGGAAGAATGAAGAGAAAATTAGCTCTGACTTTTGCCTTTATCTGTGTTTTTTTAAATGGTTGTTGGGATAAGGTGGAGATAGATCGAAATGCCCTTGTCTCTATAATTGGTGTTGATGCAGGAAAGGATATTAGAAATGAAGAAGCCTTAGAAACTATTGAACCTGGTGAACCCTTTGGTGAGAGAGATTTGGAAAGATTAAATGTAACTTTTGCTTTTCCAGACATAAGCAAATATAGTTCTCAAAGCCCAGAGATATCTTCTGATAAATTTGTAAAGGCTTCTGCTTATTCTATGGAAGATGCTATATCAAAGGCTTTTTCAAAAAGTAGTAGAAGCTTAAATTCAGGACATTCTAAATTGTTGTTGCTAAGTGATGAATTGCTCCAATATCCTGATAATGTGAAGGAGGTAGTTGATTATTTATCTCGAAATCCCCGTATAAATAGGACTATGTACGTGATGATGACACAGGGAAATGTGGAGGAGTTTTTTAACTTTAAGATAGAAATGGAAAAAACCTTAGAAGCATATCTAACAGGTCTAATGGAGAGCAGTAAACGAAATGCTTCTATTTTGCCAGTAACCTTAAACGAGTTTCTTATCTTATTAGGTGACAATGGTAACGCCATAATACCTACCATTAAAATAGATAAAGAAAAAAAAGAGATGCTCATTTACGGAATAGCTATTATTAAAGATTTTAAGGTAGTGGGTACTCTATCCCCTCAAGATACAACGGTGGTAGAAATGTTAAGAGGGAAACTAATTAGTGGGAAAAAGGTTATATACAAGGATAAGGTACCAATTGATTTTGAGATTGATGATTTAAAAAGAAGGATTAAGGTTAGGGAAGATAAGGGGAAAGTAGTCTTTGACATAAATATAGATATAGAAGGGAAAATAAAAGAGTATAAGGTGGATAGGGAACTCTTCAACGATGCTACCATTGATGAAATACAAAAGTATTTCAGTAAATCTTTAAGTGAAGAAGGGGAGAAAGTAGCCCGAAGAGTGCAAAGAGAATTTGCAGTAGATATCTTTGGACTTAGGGAGCATGTAACAAAGTTTAAGCCTGGTATTTGGGAAAGGATAGGCGGTAACTGGGAAGAAGCTTTTAAGGATGCTGTAATTAATGTTAATGTTGATGCTAAAGTCAGAAGAATTGGTACAAGAAAATAAAAAATACATGTATATAAGATTGAGAAAGTGGCAATAGTTACTAGTATGAATATGAGATAGGGGGATATATAAATGAAAAGATTCATACTAGTAGTTTTTCTTTTGATATTTATTGGGTTTGCAGCAAACGAAGGGGCCTATGCTATGCTTTTGTCAACGAAGGATAATGAGGTCCTCCATTCAGTGAGCAATAAGCTTATTCGTTTTCATGTCATTGCAAACAGTGATAGTGAGGAAGATCAGGCTTTAAAATTGAAGGTTAAAGATGAAATTTTAAAATACCTAGCTCCTAAACTAGAAAAGTGTACAACCATCCAGGAATCTAGACAGGTCTTGAAGGATGAGGATGGTAAAATAAAAGCTATAGCAGAAAAGGTAATTAAGGAAAATGGCTATAGTTATAAGGTTGATAGTGAGCTATCTAAGGAGAACTTTCCAGTAAAGACCTATGGAGCTATAACCTTGCCTCAGGGTAATTATGAAGCTTATAGAATTTTAATAGGCAATGGAGGCGGGGAAAATTGGTGGTGTGTTATGTTTCCTCCTCTTTGCTTTATAGATATTACTAAAGGTGAAGTTGCTGAAGAAAAAACCTTAGAGCAAATGAAAGATGTATTAAGCGAAGAGGAATTAGACTATATAAACAATGAAAGTGAGAATATACAATTTAAATTTAAGATTGTGGAAGTGTATAAGAAAGTAAAAAGGCGGCTTTTTTAGCCGCTATTTTCATCTAAGAGCTTATATATTAAGTTTTTAATATGGTAACCGCTGTTAGGTTTAGCAAATATGAGACAATTATTTCTCATGTTCTCCAGTTTATCTGGATTACTTAACAAGTTGTTAAGTATAGTGCTACAGTTTTTCCCTTCAGCTAAAGAAACTGCTAGGTTATTGTTAAGCAAAAACTCAGCATTCTTTTGCTCTTGACCTGGTATAGCTGAAAATACTGCTAGAGGAACACCACAGATCAAGGCCTCTGTAATTGTTAGGCCACCAGGCTTTGTTATAAGTAAGTCACAGGCTTGCATATACTTATTAACTTCTGTAGTATAGCCTACAATTCGGGTAGTCTTATAGGAATTAATACTTAAGTCCCTTAATTGGGAAAATAGCTTTTTATTATTGCCAGTTATGGCAACAACTTGAATGTCCATGGCTACCTTTTGAAGCTCTTCGTATAAGAGGGTAATTTTACCTAGGCCCAAACTTCCTCCCATTAGTAATACTGTTTTTTTATTGGGATTTAAATTTAGAGATTTCAAGGTATCCTCTCGAGGGTACTTTTTTAAAAAATCTGGTTTAACAGGTATTCCTAAAGGATAGATAAGATCTTTGTCTACTCCTCTCTTAACCATTTCATCAACCATAGCCAAGTTAGATACAACATAGCCGTCGATATTTGGATGAATCCAAAAACTATGAGGCGCATAATCAGTAAGTACCGATAAAGCAGGTATATCTATCATCCCTTTTGCTTTTAGTACAGACACCATTTCTGTTGAAAAGGGGTGAGTGGCAATGATTATGTCTGGTATAAAATCCTTTATAAGAGGAATAAGTTTGTGAATAATCATTTCGATTAATTTGTTGCTAAAAGTTGCAATACTTTCTCCGGTTTCTGCCAAGTCGTAAAGCTTTCCAAAGAGAGTTGGGGATACCTTAAGGCTCTTAAGGTAACTGCCAATAACCACTTTATCTAGTAAGGGGTTTATGTACTTTATCGTATCCACAACCTTAACTTCATTTTTAGGGTCGTCTAATTTAATATAAGCTTCTATGGCTTCAGAAGCTTTTACATGGCCACCACCAGCAGATATTGAAAGTATTAATGTACGCATATGTTCCACCCTTTAAATAATCTTAGCTGTAAATCGTTCTAAATTTATATCCAACATTGTCATAGATAATTGTTCTCTTATTCTTAACTTTAACAGGAAAGTTGGATATCTATATTATACATAAAATTCTCCTAGTTATAAACAATATTATTTATATTTATCTTGTATATAGATATTTAAGTCCAAATTATACTTTATTTATGGGATAAAAAGTCACTTGTTGTAATTGGATAGCTCATAAATATTATATGAATAACCATTTATATTCATAGGGATAATAATTGTAAGGAGGTTGAGTATATGGAAATGACTAAAAAAAGGATGTTTTATACCTTATCTGTAACCATGATTGTGGTTTTCTCTACTACATATGCAATATTAATGACTTTAGAAAGACAAGATTATAGGAATTATCTACAAGGTGAATACAGTAAAAATATGTACGATTTAATTAATAATATAGAAAATATAGAAGACAATTTAGGAAAGTCTGCAGTGGTTAACACAAAGGAGCAGAGGATGATGATCTTTGAAGACATCTATAGGGCTGCTACTTCTGCAAATGACAAGCTAAATTCCTTGCCAATACCTGTGGAAGCTTCACAGGATACTACTAAATTTCTTTCCCAGGTAGGGGATTACAGCTATTCATTAGTAAAAGCCAACTCAGATGGAAGAGAGCTTAGCGATGAAGAGTATAAAACTATTGAAAGACTTGAAGAACAATCGAACAATCTAAAAAACCAATTAAATAATATGCTTGCGGACATTAATCAAGGAGATATAAGATGGGATGAAATTAGAAAGAAAATAACCGGTGTTATGGCAGCGGAAAATAAAAACTTTGTATCAGAAAAGTTTGCCAATGTAAAAAAACAAGTAGTTGACTACCCAGCCCTTATTTATGACGGACCTTTTTCTGACAATGTCTTGGATATAAAACCAAAGGTAAATAACTTACAGGAGATTTCAGAGGAAGAGGCAAAGAAACTTGTAAGAACCTTCCTTGGTGAAAATCAGGTTGCTAATATAGAATCCAGGAAGGTGGAAGGAAAGCAGAAGATTCCAGCCTATAGCTTTACTGTTACCATGAAGGGGAGAGATAAGGGAGAAAATGTAGTTGTGGAAGTAAGCAAACATGGTGGCAAGCTCATTTACTTATTAGATAACAGGATGTACTCTCCCCCTACTATTAATGAGGAAAAGGCTACAGAAATATGCAAGAAGTATCTAGAAAAGCTAGGCTATAAAGATATGAAAGCAACATACAAGATGAACTATGAAGATAATATAGTTATAAACTATGTTCGCATACTTGATAATATTTCTATTTATCCTGAACAAATAAAAGTAAAAATAGCCTTAGATGATGGTAGTATAACAGGATTGGAAGGGGAAAAGTACCTAATAGCCTTTGATGGTGAAAGAAAGATTGCTCAGCCTAAGATAAGCAAGGAAGAAGCAGCTAAGGCTGTAAGTGATAGGCTGAAGGTTAATACCGTAAAATTAGCTGTAGTACCTACAGAGACTAATCAAGAGGTGCTCTGCTATGAATTCGCTGGAAGCAATCACAATTCGGATTATATAGTTTATGTTAATGCAGAAAACGGTAAAACTCAAAAAATATTAAAAATTATTAATACCCCAAATGGTAAGTTAATTATATAAAAAACATATGCTATAATAGAATTTAAAGAAGGAACTAAATTTAGTTCCTTCTTTATAATGTTGTTTTAGACTAAAAGTAAGAGGTGATAGCATGAACAAAAAAGCATTAATTTCCATTAGTAGCCATTATAAGGCTAAAGAAAATGATATAATAGAAGTTCAAACTCCAGGGGAGTATTTCAAGAAAGATGAAAAATACATTGCTGAATATAATGAAACGGAAATATCTGGTATGGAAGGGACTACAACTATTCTTGAAATAAATCCGGAAAAGGTTGTATTAATGAGGGAAGGAACTACTACAGCTAAGATGGAATTTGAAAAAAACAATAAGTATACAACCTTGTATAATACTCCTTATGGAGCTTTAGAATTAGTTATATCAACAAGAAATCTTAAGGTGAACATTGACGATAATGGAGGGGATATATATATAGACTACGACATGAGTGTGGCTGGTCAAGCATCCCAAAATACAGAGCTAAGTATAAATATAAAGGCTTAAAATATTTATAATAAAATCCTGCCCTATGATTAAAATCCATTACTTTAGATAATAATTCAAATAGGTATTTTAATCTAGGGGTGTTTTTTTATGAAAAAAAAAAGTTATAAGTTCAGCAAATATGAAAAGATTATAAACATTATTTGTAAATATAAGGGCATTACAAAAGAAGAACTAGGGAAGATACTAAAGGACAAGGAATGCAAGTATTTGCTCTTGTTATTGCTGGAAAATTATAAATGCATGGATCTAAAGCAAATGGAAGAGGACTTGCAAATTCTTAGCAAAAGGAGTATAAAGTATAATGTGAAAAAAGCTGAAGAAAAATTTTTTATCAATAAAGGGTTCAGAGAAAAATACTTGGAATTAGAGGAAATTGCCAAGGAGGTAATTTAATATTCTAGTTCTTACAGAAGGATTTTATCTGTGGATATAGAATTATATATCATGGATAAATAAATAATTAATTGGAGGAAAATTGATGCTATATAATTTTGATTTTAGGATTGCAGTAAAAGATAAGAAAAACTGCTACAAGACTTATGACGTCTCAATTTTTAAGTTAAAAAGCATCAGTGATTATCTACCTAATATTAATACTATAACTACTAGAGCCAGAAAGATCTATGTGAAATATAAGTGTCCAATTTGCGGAGAAGAACATGAGAATAACTATAGTATTAAGGATCTTTTAAGGAAGCAATTAATTGTAGGTGGGTGTGAGCTTACAGGTTCCCCGGTATATTTCATTGGAAAGCCAATAAAAGTGAGCAAATATATATCTAAATATAACGAGATTAACAGTAAAGTATATGCCATGCTATAAAAGAACTTTTAAATTAATGGATCTTTTTAAAGTCTTTTAAGAGTATACATAGTTTTTTTATTAACAGGTGTATACTCTTATTAAAAAACTACAAAAGTATGGATTAAAAACAGATAATTGTATATAATATAAAAAGTATCATAAATTTATAGACCTATATGTCTACATTTCTATATTTCATGATTAATTAATAATGCCGACGTTTCATAAGTAAGTTATTAATTTCTTTTATATTTCCAAATTATTGCTTAACAAACAAAATTGTTTTGTCCATATAAATAAATATTTTGATGAAAGGTAGGTGAATACTGCTTTACACATGAATTATTGATAAAAGATTAATAATATTTTTTGTCTTGTGTGAACAGGGATCATGTTGAATTACAAAGATTATGAAAGTATGACAATAATTGAATTAAGAACAATTGCAAAGGAACTGGGTGTGAAAAATTTAACAAAGTATAAAAAAAGTGAGCTCATTGAGGAAATAATAAAGCTATCTCCTAAATCTATCGAAAAGGATGGTGTTGTCCTAAAGGAAAAAATTTCTCCTAAAGGTAGCAATGGTGAGATTAAGGAGAATGTAAGTAAATTGAATAATGATTTAGAAGATAAAGAAGTTACTGGAGAAAGTGTACAAGAAACAAGAATTAATGCAGAAGAAAAGAGAGAAAAGCTAAGAGGAATGATCAATGAATCTGATTCTGCTAAAGGTGTTTTAGAAATTAATGAAAATAATAGTTTTGGATTTTTAAGAGGGAAAAACTATCTTTCTACCCCTGAAGATGTATATGTTTCACCTTCACAAATAAGAAGATTTAATTTAAAAACTGGAGATGAAATAGAAGGAAAGGTCCGAACCCCTAAAGAGGGAGAAAAGTTCAAGGCACTTTTATATGTTGAAAAGGTAAATGGGGAAGACCCTGACATGGCTGTTGGCAGGAAACCTTTTGAATACTTAACGCCAATTTACCCTAATAAAAGACTTAAGCTGGAAGCAAATGGACAGTTGGATTTAACATCTAGGTTAATGGATATAATCTGCCCCATTGGTATGGGACAAAGAGGTCTAATTGTAGCCCCACCTAAAGCAGGTAAAACTACTCTTTTAAAAAAAGTAGCTCAAAATTTATCTAAGAACTACCCTGATGTGAAACTTATTGTATTGCTTATAGATGAAAGGCCAGAAGAAGTTACCGATATGCAGAGATCTATAAACGGTGAAGTTATATTTTCTACCTTCGATGAGGAGCCAGAACATCACACTAAGGTAGCCCAAATGGTTTTGGAAAGAGCCAAGAGAATGGTAGAGCAAGGTCAAGATGTGGTAATTCTTTTAGATAGTATAACTAGACTTTCAAGAGCGTACAATTTAACTATCACACCAACAGGAAGAACTTTATCTGGAGGATTGGATCCAGGAGCTTTAATTATGCCTAAAAAGTTTTTTGGAGCTGCTAGAAACATAGAAGAAGGTGGCAGTCTTACAATATTGGCTACAGCCCTTATAGAAACAGGTAGCAGAATGGACGATATGATATTCGAAGAATTTAAGGGAACAGGAAATATGGAAGTTCATTTAGATAGAAAGCTACAGGAGAGAAGAATATTTCCAGCAGTGGATATATATAAATCTGGTACAAGAAGAGATGATCTCCTTCATAGTAGTGATGAAAGAGATGCTGCCTACACTATTAGAAAGTTACTTTATAGAGAATCTAATACAGACGAAGTAACAGAAAGGCTAATTAATCTCTTGGCAAAAACCAAGGATAACAAGGAATTCCTATCCTTTATGAGTAAAGGAGACTCCCTTTTAGTTAAAGAAAGCAATAAATAATGCAAAAAACAGGAAGTGTAACTTCCTGTTTTTTGCATTGCTCATAACTAATTCGCTAATTTGGTTATTTATTTTCGTTATTAAGGTTGAATCGTTTGTTGAACTTTTCAACTCTTCCGCCAACATCAACGATCTTTTGTTTCCCAGTGAAGAATGGGTGGCACTTAGAGCATATTTCTACTTTTAGCTCCTTTTTAACGGAACCTGTTGTAAAAGTATTTCCACATGCACACTTAACCACAGCATCATTGTGGTATTCTGGATGTATGCCTTCTCTCATATTTTTCACCTCTTTCGAATTACATCGATACATTTTTAACCACTAAATTATAGCATACTGAATAAGAGTGGTCAACACAAATTAATTAATATACTAGAGGCTACATTTTTTGTTTATGGGAGAATGATTTTCTGTTATAATGTTTATATGTTTTTCAGTAAATAATAGATTAGGCTTCCAAAAGGATAAAAGAGAGGATGAGAGTGATGGCTAGAAAGACTTCTGTTGGAGGACAGGCGGTTATTGAAGGGGTTATGATGAGAGGAGAAAAGGGCATTGCCACGGCTGTTAGATTAGAAGATGGCAGCATCGAGGTTGATGTAGAGAAGTTAGTACCTTATACAAAGAGGAACAAGTTTTTTGGACTTCCTATTATTAGAGGAGCCATATCTCTCTTTGAGTCTTTGAAGATTGGTATAAAGACCCTTAATTATTCAGCCAGCTTTTTTGAGGAGGAAGCGGAAGAAAGCAAGTTTGATAAGTGGTTTAATAATGTGTTTAAAGATAAAAGCAATGACGTCTTAATGGCTATTGCCCTTATGTTTTCCCTTGGCTTTTCTGTATTATTGTTTTTCGTACTGCCTACTTTTCTATCCAATTTTCTTTATAAATTAAATTTAACTAGACTATCAGTAAATATTTTTGAAGGGCTAATTCGTGTAACTATATTTTTAGCCTATATTTATCTTGTAGGTAAGTTAGAAGATATTAAAAGGGTTTTTCAGTACCACGGAGCAGAGCATAAAACAATTTTCTGTTATGAGAATGAAGTGGAGTTAACAGCAGAAAATGCAGCAAAATTTAAAAGATTTCATCCTAGATGTGGAACAAACTTTATGTTCATAGTAATGATTGTCAGCATAGCCCTATTTACACTTCTTGAGTTTGAATCTATTTGGTATAAGATTCTGTATAGGTTATTGCTTCTTCCTTTAGTTGCAGGTATATCCTATGAATTAATTAAATGGATGGGAAAAAGTAAAGGAAAGCTTTCAGATATAATGGCCTTTCCAGGTTTAAAGCTACAGGAATTAACTACTAAGGAACCAGACCTTTCCCAGCTTCAGGTAGCCATTGTAGCTTTAAAGGCTGCAGAAGGCATGGATTATTCCAAAGAAGTGAAATTATCTAAAGGTGGCATGGCTATAGGAGATCTTTTAAATAAGGGGAATAATATATTAAAAAATGCTGGAATAGATAGTTACCTCTTGGACTCACAACTTCTTTTAGCTAAGGTTTTAAATAAAGATAAGCTTTATGTAATCACTAATCGAGATGAGGTATTAGAAAAGGTCTTGGTGGAAAAGTATATAAGCCTTATTAATTTAAGAAAAGATAAGATGCCAGTGAAATATATTCTTGAAGAATGTGAGTTTATGGGATTGGACTTATATATTAAGCCAGGGGTACTTATTCCAAGACCAGATACTGAGATTTTAGTAGAAACTGTTATAGAAGATATAAAGGATAAGGGTTATACTAAGCTTTGTGATCTTTGTAGTGGTAGTGGAGCCATAGGTATAGCTATTGCTTCCTTGGTCAATAATGTTGATGTAGAGTGTTTTGATATAAGCCCCATAGCTGAAGAGGTGAATGTAAGAAATATAGAAAGGCTAGGCCTCCAAGAGAGAGTTGCCTTTAGGCACAGTGACTTGTTGGAAGAAGCCATAAAAGATAATATAAAATTTGATGTCATAGTATCAAACCCTCCTTATATTAGTGAAGAAGAGATAGATAATTTAATGGATGATGTTAAAAAATATGAGCCAAGGCTTGCACTTTCAGGAGGAGAAGACGGTTTAACCTTCTATAGGAAGATAGCGGATCAAGCAATAAACTGTCTTATTGATGGTGGATTATTAGCCTTTGAAATAGGATACGATCAAAGAGAAGCAGTAGAGAAGATCATGGAAGAAAGAGGCTTTAAGAATATTCAGTGCCTAAAGGATTTAGCAGGCAATGATAGGGTAGTTAAAGGGTTTTTTACAAATACACATTGATTAAGATAAAAGCTATATGCTATAATAATTAATTGTTATAGTTTTGAAAATTTATAATAGTTCGGAGTTGAGTGCTGTATGTTAGAAAAACTGCATTTTATAGAAAATAAATATGAGGAGTTATCCATAAAAATATCAGATCCTTCCGTTATGGCAGACCAAAAAGAATGGCAAAAGCTTTGTAAAGAGCATGCTGATTTGGAAGGTGTAGTTACAAAATATAGAGAGTACAAAAAAGTTCTTGAAGACATTGAAGTAGCTAAGGAAATGTTAGACCTAGAAGATGATAAAGAAATGAAAGAAATGCTTCAAGAAGAGTTAAAAGAACTTACTGAAAAAGAAGAGCTAGCCAAGAAAGAGCTTCAGATAATGCTTCTACCTAAGGACCCTAATGACGACAAAAACGTATTTGTAGAAATTAGAGGAGGTACTGGAGGAGAAGAAGCTGCATTGTTTGCTGCTGATTTGTTTAGAATGTACACTAGATACGCAGAATCTAAACGTTGGAAAGTAGAGGTTATGAGTTCTAACGAAACAGATATTGGTGGTTTTAAAGAAATAGTATTTATGATTACAGGATTTGGTGCTTACAGTAGATTAAAATACGAAAGCGGAGTTCATAGAGTGCAAAGAGTGCCAGACACAGAGGCTAGTGGAAGAATTCACACTTCTGCAACTACAGTAGCTGTTCTACCAGAAGTGGAAGAAGTAGATATAGAAATAAATCAAAATGATTTAAGAATAGATGTTTACAGATCCTCAGGTCATGGTGGCCAGAGCGTTAATACTACTGATTCAGCTATTAGAATAACGCATTTACCTACAGGCTTAGTAGTAACCTGTCAGGATGAAAAGTCTCAGTTAAAAAATAAAGAGAAGGCAATGAAGGTACTTAGAGCTAGATTGTACGAAAAGGCAGAAGCTGAAAGAAGTGCTAGTATAGCTGCTGATAGGAAAAGCCAAGTAGGTTCAGGAGATAGAAGTGAAAGAATAAGAACCTACAATTTCCCTCAGGGTAGAGTTACAGACCATAGAATTGGCCTTACCCTATATAAGCTGGATGCCTTCATGAATGGAGATATAGATGAGGTTATAAATGCTCTTATTACAGCAGACCAAGCTGAAAAAATGCAGAACATGGGTAATAGTGAAATTTAGAATTTTATTGAGGTGAAACTGATGAATATAGATAAGGCCATAAAGAAGCAAAATAGCTCCCATAAGAGATTTGTGCTTATTATGTGCTTTATTTTTTTTATGAATCCTCTTCTATTTGTTTTATCCGGCGTATATAATTTATTTTTAATAGCCTACTTAGCCATAATAGAAGTGTTAATAATTATTGCTATATTAGTGAAAAAAGATGGAAAGACTATGAGTTATGAGTATTATAATGGCAAGTTGAAACTATCCCAAGGTCTCCTTAAAAATAAATGCTCTATACACTGCAGTAAAGTAGTGTTTGTACATGTTGAAAGTAAGAATGAAAATAAAGAAAAAGATCTTGATATTCTTATGATAACAAACTCAAGGTTTAGAAATAAAAAAATAAGGGAAGTAGACTTTTACTTTTTAAAAAACTATCCATATGTTAAAAAGGAATATGAAAAATTAAAAGCTCTTAACCCAGAGGAGGAATACTATTATATAATAGTATCAAAGGGTAAACTAACTAAGTATAAACTTTTAATGGAAATATATAAAAGATGTGTTAATGCTAAGTTTTCAGAGGCTGCTATTGATGCAATAAAGATATGGTATAGTCTAGGATAAGCTAATCATAAGGGGCTAGGTATAATTACTCATTTCTATAAATAAAATATTATAGAAATGGAGTGATTAACTTGAAAAATGTAATTGTGGTGGTACTACTACCTTCTGTTATATCTTTAATTGGGACAATGGTTGGTGCATCAGTAGGTGTTTTTCTAAAGAATCCATCTAAGAGGCTAATGAGTATAATTTTGGGCTTTGCTGCAGGTGTTATGCTGTCTATAGTTGTATTTGATTTGATTCCAGAGTCTATAGAAACTAGGAGTTTTTCAGGGACCATAATTTTTCTTATAATAGGGATTCTTATAATTATGACTTTAGATAACTTAATCCAAGGAAAAAACAAGGAGGGTTCTCCACACTATAAGCTAGCCTTTCTTACTGCATTAGGGCTAATGCTACATAATTTCCCTGAAGGTATAATAATGGGATGCAGCTTTATGGCAGGGAAAACTTTAGGTTTAAAAATGAGTATAATAATAGCTATTCATGATATTCCTGAAGGGATGGCAGTTTCGGCTCCTCTAATGCTATCCCGAGTTAAGGTGTCTAAAATTCTTACATACGTTTTTATAACAGCCTTGCCTACTGCTTTGGGAGCATGGCTAGGTATATTCCTAGGAAGTGTTTCGGAAAATGTACTAGGATCTTGCCTTGCACTGGCCTCTGGCATTATGCTCTACATTTCTTGTGGTGAGCTACTACCAGAGTCTAACAATCAATGGAATGGAATTGCAGGTACTGTAGGGATGCTTGCAGGAGTTATACTAGGATTATTAATGATAAAGTTAATTTAGACTTTAAGGAGAAGTGTACTATGAAGACAAAGGTAGTAAAAATGCTGGAGAATAATTTAAATGAGGAAGCTATAGAAGAAGCTGCAGAAGTGATTAAAAATGGAGGCTTAGTAGCCTTTCCTACAGAAACAGTCTATGGGTTAGGGGCCAATGCTTTAAATCCACAGTCAGTAAAAAAGATATTTGAGGCTAAGGGTAGGCCTCAAGATAATCCCTTAATAGTACATATTGCAGATTATGATCTGCAAGGATATGCTAAGGAAGTACCGGATATAGTAAATAAACTTATTAACCGTTTTTGGCCTGGTCCTCTCACAATTATTTTGGAAAAGCAAGATATAATACCAGATGAAACTAGTGGAGGCTTGTCAAGTATAGGCCTTAGAATGCCTAATAATAATATAGCCTTAGCTTTGATAAAAAAGGCTGGCTTGCCTATCGCTGCACCATCTGCAAATCTTTCAGGAAAGCCAAGTCCTACCGAGGTTCAAAGGTGTATAGAAGATTTGGATGGAAGGGTAGACTTTATAATAGGAGGTTCTGAAAGTGAGATTGGAGTAGAATCTACAGTTCTAGACTGCACTAGCTATCCACCTTGTATTTTAAGGCCTGGTGCTGTTACTCTTGAAATGTTAAGAGAAGTAGATGAAAAAATATACATAGATCCTGCTATTATGGAGACTTTAGGTGAAAATATTAAGCCGAAAGCTCCTGGAATGAAGTACAGACACTATGCTCCAAAGGCAAGTGTAAAGATTATTAAGGGAGATTTGAAAAAAACTATTGAAAAAATTAATGAAATGGTACAAAATTATAAGGATGGAGAAATAAAAGTTGGTATACTAGCTACAGAGGAAACTAAGAAATTTTACCTAGCTACTGAAGTGATTTCTCTAGGAAGTAGAGAGGACTTATCTTCCATAGCTCACAATCTTTTTGAAGCCCTTAGAGCCTTAGATGATAAAAATGTTGATATTATTCTATCTGAAGCTTTTGAGGAAGAGGGAATTGGAATTGCTATTATGAATCGTCTTAATAAAGCGGCATCTTTTGATATAATAAATGTTTAACTGGAGGCAACTATGAAGATATTATTTGTGTGTGCAGGAAATACTTGCAGAAGTTGTATGGCTGAAGCCCTATTTAATCATCTTAATAATATAAGCCATATAAAGGCATCTTCTGCTGGGGTAGCTGCAGTCCAAGGGAGCAAAACTACAAAAAATTCCGCAAAGGTAGTAGAAGTAAATACAGGTGTAAATATAGCTAACAGGGAAGCTGTACAGCTTACCCAGGAGCAAGTTCATAATAGTGATTTAATATTAACTATGACCTACAGTATAAAAAATTACCTAGTAGGCTTATTTCCTGATTTTAAAAATAAAATATATGTGATAAATGAGTATGTCGGCGAAGAGGGGGAAGTGTCTGATCCCTACGGCGGCGATATAGCTGTTTACAATAATACTTTTAATTCATTAAAAACATATATAGATTTATTATTGTTAAAGCTAAAAGAAGATACCAGTAACTGATAATACTGCTATCTTCTTTTTTGCAATATAAAAATAGTTTAATCAATTGATAATTTTCTGAAAACAACTTGGAGAAACTATAAAAGTATGGAGGTGTATAGGATGAAAATTGCAATTGCATCTGACCATGGTGGTTTGAGACTAAAGGCTCATATAATTGATTATCTTAATAGCAAGGGCATAGAATTTAAAGATTTTGGTTCCTTCGATGAATCTTCTTGTGATTACCCAGATTACGCACAACCTGTAGCTGAAGCTGTAGCTGCAAAGGAATATGATTTCGGTATTCTTATATGTGGCACTGGAATAGGCATAGGTATTGCTGCAAATAAGGTTCCTGGTATACGAGCAGCACTGTGCCATGATACTTTTAGCGCCCATGCTTGCAGAGAACATAACAATGCTAATATACTCACTATGGGAGAAAGGATTGTAGGTCCAGGATTAGCATTGGATATAGTAGATACATTCTTGAAGGCTGAATTCCAAAGTGGCAGACATGCTACCAGAATTGATAAAATCAGCGAAATCGAAAAAAAATATTTTAAATAATGAATGGGGGATTTTATAATGAGTAAAGTAACACAAATAGTACATCCATTAATTCAACACAAGTTAGCTATTATTAGAGATAAAAACACTGGTTCCAAAGACTTTAGAGAGCTGGTAGAAGAAGTTTCCATGCTTATGGCTTACGAAGTTACCAGAGAAATGCAAGTAAAGGACGTTGAGATTGAGACTCCAATTTGCAAAACAACTTGTAAAATGCTAGCTGGTAAGAAGTTAGCTATTGTACCTATACTTAGAGCAGGCTTGGGCATGGTAGATGGAATGCTTAGATTAATCCCTGCAGCAAAGGTTGGTCATATTGGTTTATACAGAGATGAAGAAACATTACAACCAGTAGAATACTTTTGTAAGCTTCCTCAGGATATAGAGGAAAGGGATGTTATTGTAGTAGATCCAATGTTAGCTACAGGTGGTTCTGCAACAGATGCAATAACTTTACTTAAGAAAAGAGGGGCTGTTAATATTAGACTTGTTTGCTTAATATCTGCACCAGAAGGTATTAAAGCAGTAACAGACGTACATCCAGATGTAGATGTCTATGTTGGGGCAATAGACGAAAAGTTAAACGAAAAAGGATACATTGTACCGGGCTTAGGTGATGCTGGTGATAGATTGTATGGTACAAAATAATAGTTATTAATTTACAAAGGCTTTTCTCCACTAAGGAGAAAAGCCTTTGTATTAACTAGTCATATGGTTTATAATATACTTGATATGGAAATTTAAACTTAGGGCATAGTAAATTAATAAACAGTTAAAAAACATATTAATAAAAGGCTTTTTAATATGTTACCAATTTAATACCTAGGTTAAAGCTATATGAAAAACAGGATGGGATGAAAGATGGAAAGAAGAGATAAACATAATTATTATTTAGATATAGCAGAAACAGTTTTAGAAAGAGGAACTTGTTTAAGAAGAAATTATGGTTCCATAATAGTAAAAAATGATGAAATAATAGCTACAGGCTATACTGGTGCACCTCGAGGAAGAAAGAATTGCACTGATCTTGGATTTTGTAGGAGAGAGCAGTTAAATGTGCCAAGAGGTACTAAGTACGAACTCTGCCGATCTGTTCATTCCGAGGCCAATGCAATTATTAGCGCCGCTAGACGGGACATGATCGGATCAACCTTATATCTTGTTGGCAAGGACGCAAAAACTGGGGAACTAGTAGAGAACGCTAATTCATGTACCATGTGTAAAAGAATGATTATTAACGCAGGAATAGGTAAAGTTATTATTAGAGATACAAGGAATTGCTACAGGGAAATTTCTGTAGAACAGTGGATAAATCAAGATGATTCTCTTGAAGGTGATGGAACATACTAAGATAGAAAGTGATAAATAAAATGGATAATGTAATTATACTAATTTTTGTATCCGTTATAATATCTCTCTTGATAACACCAGTTGTAAAGAAGATTGCTATAAAGCTTAACGTGGTGGATATACCAAGGGATAATAGGAAAATTCATAGCAAGCCTATGCCTCTTTTAGGGGGAGTGGCTATATATCTACCATTTATTCTCTTAACCTTCATAAAGAGTTCACCTTTAACTAACGCAGAAATAGGCATAGCTTTAGGTGCAACTATTATTATGATAGGTGGGATTTTAGATGATAAATGGGAGTTAAAACCTTACCAGAAATTATTTTTTCAATTATTGGCCGCAGTGGTTTTAATAATCATGGGGTCAAGTATAAAGATGATTGCAAACCCTTTTACTGACCATGTATCATATTTAGATATGGGCTATTGGACTGTGCCTATCACCATAGTTTGGGTGGTAGGAATTACCAACGCGATGAATTTAATAGATGGATTAGATGGACTTTCCTCAGGAGTTTCCCTTATCTCTACTATTACTATCTTCATTATAGCAGTGACAAAGGATAGGAATAGTGCTATGTATCTTACTGCTATTCTTATGGGGTCTATAGCTGGATTTTTACCCTACAATTTTAATCCTGCTTCTATATTTTTAGGAGATACAGGGGCACAACTTTTAGGATTTCTATTGGCAGCCATATCTATGGAAGGTGCAATTAAGTCTGCAACTATTTTTTCTGTTGTGGTTCCCATATTAACTATGGGCTTACCAATATTTGATACAGTTTTCGCTATTATAAGGAGAAAGGTTAATGGCAAACCCATTATGGAGGCAGATAGAGGTCATTTACATCATAGACTCTTAGATTTGGGATTTACTCAAAAACAAGCGGTTTTAGTTATGTATACCATAAGTGCTTTATTAAGTGCAATGGCAATTTTTTCTGTGCAATTGACTTCTTTTGCATCTTATTATTTGCTCCTTGTAGTTATGATACTAATAGGGATTATATGTTGGAGATTTGGCTTTTTTAAACATAAGGATTAATATTAAGGAGATGAAGTTATGGATAAAATAAAGGTTCTCACTATTTTCGGAACAAGACCTGAAGCCATAAAGATGGCACCTCTAATAAAAAAATTAGAAGAATGTGATTCTATTATATCTAAAGTGTGCGTTACCGCTCAGCACAGAGAAATGTTAGATCAAGTGTTAGATTTATTTAGCATAAGTCCAGACTATGATTTAAATATAATGAAAACTAGACAGAGTCTTACTGGAATTACATCAATGGTTTTGCAGGGATTAGAAGAAGTATTTGACCAGGAAAAGCCAGATATGATTTTAGTACACGGTGATACAACTACAACTTTTTCAGCTGCTCTAGCAGCCTTTTATAAGCAGATAAAGGTTGGCCATGTAGAGGCTGGCTTAAGGACCTTTGATAAGTATTTCCCTTTTCCTGAGGAAATGAACAGAAAGCTCACTGGTTCTTTAGCAGACTTGCATTTTGCTCCAACATCTGGCTCTAAAAACAATCTTTTAAGAGAAGGTATAGAAGAAGGGTCTATTTACATTACCGGAAACACTGTAATTGACGCCATGGATTACACTGTGGAAGAAGATTACATATTTGAAAGTGAAGAATTAAATAAAATTGATTATTCTAAAAAGGTAATAATGGTAACAGCTCATAGGAGAGAAAATTGGGGGGAAGGAATAGACAATATTTGCAGTGCAATCAATAGGCTAATAGAAGAGAATGAAGATGCAGAAGTAGTATATTTAGTTCATTTGAATCCTATAGTAAAGGATGTAGTCCATAGAGGATTAGGTGGTAAAGAGAGAATACACCTTTTATCCCCCTTGGATACGAAAGAAGCTCATAATCTCATGAATAAGTGCTATATGGTTATGACAGATTCAGGTGGCTTGCAGGAGGAAGCTCCTCATCTTGGAAGACCTGTTCTTGTTCTAAGAGATGTGACAGAAAGACCGGAGGCAGTGGAAGCGGGAACAGTTAAATTGGTAGGAACGGACAAGGATAAAATATATGAAGAGGCAACAAAGCTTTTGAGAAATGCTAAGGAATATGACAAAATGAGCAAGGCTGTTAATCCTTATGGAGATGGAAAGGCTTCAGAAAGAATATGTGAAGGTATTTTGAACTACTTTAATAAATCCCATTCAGAAGTTGAAGAGTTCCAAGGATAAAAGATTGTTTATTTTTTAACAAAATTATATTGATAAACCCAAAGTTTATATGTATAATTAATTTGTGATAAGATTTTTATAAAAAATTAATAATACATAAAATTAGAAAGGGGGGTTGTCTGGTTTCTCTGGCAAACATAAGGAATAGCTGAAGTTTAGACTTCTTATGGGCTTATTAAAGTCTTAATAAAAGGAGCGAGTTTAATAGTAGGCTTTTATTATGTTGCCATCTTATAAATGTTAAAAAAAAGATTTATAAT
Source organism: Clostridia bacterium (assembly GCA_012523855.1). GTDB lineage: Bacteria > Bacillota > Clostridia > Clostridiales > Clostridiaceae > Clostridium_AU. The sequence continues at coordinate 15,953 of JAAYTB010000043.1, read as the reverse complement.
GAATTTAGAAACCAGGTTAACTATGAAAGAAGTTGTTATAGTTAGTGCAGTTAGAACTGCCGTAGGTTCTTTTGGAGGAGCTTTAAAAGATGTTCCAGCTGTAGATTTAGGAGCTTTAGTAATTAAGGAAGCGGTAAACAAGGCTGGCATAAAGCCAGAAATGGTTAACGAAGTAATAATGGGAAATGTACTACAAGCAGGATTAGGCCAAAACCCAGCTAGACAGGCAATGGTTAAAGCAGGACTTCCAGTTGAAGTTTCAGCTATGACTATTAACAAGGTTTGTGGATCTGGTTTAAGAGCTGTAAGCCTAGCTGCTCAGTTAATAAAGGCAGGAGACGCTGACGTAGTTGTTGCTGGTGGTATGGAAAATATGTCTAGAGCCCCTTATGTTCTTAACTCAGCTAGATGGGGTCAAAGAATGGGTAATGGAGCTATGACAGACGTTATGATAAATGATGGTCTTTGGGACGCATTCAATGACTATCATATGGGAATAACTGCAGAAAATATTGCTGAAAAATGGAACTTAACAAGAGAAGAACAAGATGCTTTTGCAGCTGATTCTCAGGCTAAGGCAGCTAAGGCAGTAGCTGATGGTAAGTTTAAGGATGAAATAGTTCCAGTAGTTATACCTCAAAGAAAAGGAGACCCAATTGTATTTGATACAGACGAATATGTTAGACCTGGAACTACAGCTGAAAAGTTGGCTAAGTTAAGACCAGCATTTAAAAAGGATGGAACAGTTACTGCTGGTAACGCTTCAGGTATAAATGATGGTGCTGCTGCAGTAGTAGTAATGAGTGCTGAAAAAGCTGCAGAACTTGGACTTAAGCCATTAGCTAAAATATTATCCTATGGATCAAGAGGATTGGATCCTGCAATAATGGGATATGGACCTGTAGCTTCAACTAAGGCTGCATTAGACTCAGCAAATATCTCTGTAGAAGATCTTGATTTAATTGAAGCTAATGAAGCTTTCGCAGCACAAAGCCTTGCAGTAGCAAAGGATTTAAATTTTGATATGAGCAAGGTAAATGTTAATGGTGGAGCTATTGCAATCGGACACCCAATTGGAGCATCCGGTGCAAGAATTCTTGTAACATTGCTTCATGAAATGGAAAAAAGAGATGCTAAAAAAGGACTTGCTACTCTTTGCATAGGTGGCGGTATGGGAACAGCTCTTGTAGTTGAAAGATAAATAAATAGAAACTTAAAGGCCTAGAGGGATATTTTCCTTCTAGGTCTTTTTTATATGCTTTTCATACTTTTTTACTTAGTGGTAGAAATGATGATTATTCTTGTTACAGCCACGGTAGCCTATATGCTCTACCTTAAAGATAGTTTAAGGACACTGATTTTTCTAGGAGGTTATTGTTGTCAATTTATTGGCTTACTAATTATAGCCTTAATAGATCTAATTTATGAATAAAAGTGTGTAGGCCTTTTGCTGACAGGTTAGTGAGCACTAATAACTTAATTCTTTATGAAAAGGAAGTGGTAAGGTGGGACATGAGAATTCTATTGGCTTTACCTTGGATATCTTTGGCGTAAACCTTGAAATTACAAGTAGCGTAATTGTTTAATGGTTAATAATATTAACCTTAACCATTATCTCTATTTTACTGACAAGAAATTTAAAAAGGCAGCCGGATAAAAAACAAACAGTACTGGAAATCTTTTATGAAATCATTGAAAAGCTTGTTTTAGAGAATATGGGGAAGGAGTACATGAATTTTGTTCCTTTTCACTTTTATTTCGAAGTTTTTGATGGTTTTATTCAAATGCTTATTTTTCTAATGTTAACTATGATACACATAAAAATAGTTTCTGCAGAATGATTTTAGGAGGGATTTTCTTATGGATAAGGCCTTGATTGCAATTGCGGCAGCCATGGCTGTACTAGGCTGTATAGGAGGGGCTTTTGGAACAGCAAAGGTAGCGGCTAAAGCTGTGGAAGGAGTGGCTAGACAACCAGACGCTAGCAGTAAGATTCTAAGCTTGCTAGTTATAGGGGCTGCTTTTTCAGAAATTACAGCAATATTTTGTTTTTTGATAGCTTTTATACTAACAGGTAAGCTGTAATTGTTTCATTAGTAAAATAGATATTTAAAGGGGGCTTGGATAAGATGACTTTAGACATACATAGCCAAACAACTATTTTTACTATAATAAATTTCTTCATACTATATTTTCTTTTAAAGCGTTTCCTATTCAAGCCTATTAATAAAGTAATAGCAGAAAGAAGAAGGGAAATAAGTAGCAATTTACAGGAAGCTGAAGAAAATAAAAAGAAGGCTCAGCAATATAGATTAGAAAGTGAGAATAGGCTAAAAGATTCGGCAAGAGAAGGAAAGGCTTTAGTTGAAAAGTATAAAATGCAGGCTGAAAAAATTAGAGAAGAAATCATTAAGAAAGCAGAGAAGGAAGCTAAGGAGATTATAGATAGGGCTGAGAAAGAAGTACATGGTCAAAAAGAAAGAGCTGAAGCTGAGCTTAGGGAGCAAGTAGTTTCCTTAGCTTTGGCAGTGGCAGCTAAGGCCATAGAAAGGCAGCTAGATGAGAAAGAACATAGGCGAATCATGGATGAATTTATAGATCAGGTAGGGAGATAATCATGTATGAATATTTAGACCATAGATATGCCTTGCCCCTTTATGAAATTGGTGAAGAAAATGGATAAGCATTGGTAAAAAGAAAGAAACCTTGGAGAAAATTTTTAAAGGCAGGGTAGAAGATGAAATTTATAATTTTTTAATGGTGTTATTGGACAAGGATAGAATTTTATTCCTTAAAGAGAAGCTATATGAAATGGAAAAGATTCATTTAGAAAAAAATAACACTTTATTAGCCATGGTCAAAACTGCACTGCCTTTAAATGAGGAAGAAAGAGAAAAGCTCCTTAGAAACCTTGAGAAAAAATGCGGTATATGTGCCTGCAGACGACCTGACAGACCCAGCACCAGCTACAACCTTTGCCCATTTAGATGCCACTACTGTATTGTCCAGATATATTGTAGAACTAGGCATATATCCAGCGGTAGATCCCTTAGAATCAAATTCTAGGATATTGGATCCAGCAATCGTAGGAGAGGAACATTACAAAGTGGCTAGTGAAGTTAAAAATGTCCTAGAAAGGTACAAGGAACTTCAAGACATTATAGCTATTTTAGGGATAGATGAGCTTTCAGATGAAGATAAAGAGCTAGTAGGAAGGGCCCGAAGAATTCAAAGATTCCTTTCCCAGCCCTTTACTGTAGGAGAACAATTTACTGGATTAAAAGGTAAATATGTACCTGTATCCGATACTGTAAGAAGTTTTAAAGAAATATTAGAAGGTAAGTGGGATCACCTTCCGGAAACAGCATTCCTTTTTGCAGGATCTATTGATGATGTAAAAGAAAAAGCCAGGACTCTTCTAGGCCAATAAGGAAGTGATACTAATAAGGATTCAGCTTTGCTGAGTCCTTATTTCTGTTTTTTTAGGTTTCCTTTTTATTTACTTTTCACACTTTTTTGAAAAAATTATATATTAATAATATATTTACTGCTGCTGTCATGTGTATAAACTCTCTATTTTTGGCAATAATTTAGCTAGATATAGGAGGGGGAATATACATGAAGAGTAAAAAAGTAGTTGTTCTAATTTATCTACTGCTTTTAATAACTTATATTAGCCAGGTTACAGTGTCTGCTCAAAGCATTAAAGATATTAGCAGTAGTATTCTGAAAGAAACAGAAGGAAAAATCATAGAGTATGGCCTAAGGTACGAGCTTACCATAAGTGAAGAACCGGAAAAAAGCTGCAAAGAAATATTTAATCTGCTATCAAAAAAGAAGGAAGACCTGCTAGTGAGTAATGGGACAGGAGGAAATAAATTTAGCATAGAATTCCATGATGAGAAGTCTAGAGCCTTTATAGGATATTCACAAGAGAATAAAAAAATCACTGTAGAATTTGTGGAAGAAGGGGACTTGGAAACCATGGTTCTTAAGAAAAGGGAAATGGACGAGTATCTTAAAAAGAAACCATGGAAAGTAGTGAAATATGAATATCTAAAGGCTAAAACAAGAGAAGAGGATCTAGTAAAAGTTAAAGGGCAAATTGAAGATATCTTAAAGGCTTTTGGTGCTGATAATATTGCAAGTGTTAATATACAGAAAGGTTACAGTATAACAGCCTATACAGGCATTGGCAACTCAATGAAGAATGGGAATGAGTTAATTGATATAAATTGTGCTATTAGAAGCTGTGAGTCCGGAACTTATGTAATAATTGGTACACCAGTAATCAGCACGTCTTATTAACAATTTTTAATGGAGGACAATATGGAAAAAATAGTAGTAAAAGGTGGAGGCAAATTAAGCGGTGAAGTAAATATCAGTTCGGCGAAAAATTCTGTACTACCGATTATAGCCGCAAGTATCTTGTGTGGAAAAAAGTGCCAGATAAGAAATGCTCCTATGTTAGAGGATGTAATAGTTATATGTGACGTTTTAAGATCCTTAAATGCTAAAGTGGATATAGACATAAAGACTAACAATATTTCTATAGATACCTCTGAAGCATCTACCTGTGAGCCTGACCCTGAGTTAGTGAAAAAGATGAGGGCATCCTTTCTTATAATGGGACCAATGGTGGCCAGGTTTGGAAGGTTTAAAATATCTCTTCCAGGAGGTTGTAATATAGGAAGTAGGCCAATAGACTTGCACTTAAAAGGCTTAAGTGCTTTGGGAGCTAAAATTACTTTAGGACATGGCTTTGTGGAAGCTTGTGCTAGTAAGCTGGTAGGCAGTCAAATATACTTGGATTTTCCATCAGTAGGTGCCACGGAAAATATTATGATGGCAGCTGTTATGGCTGAAGGTGAAACCACCATAGAAAACGTCGCAGCAGAACCAGAAATTGTAGATCTGGCATCTTTTTTAATTTCTATGGGGGCAAAAATTAGAGGAGCTGGAACGGATACAATTCATATAACTGGAGTAAAAGAATTGAAGGGAGTGTCTCATACTCCTGTTTATGATAGGATAGAAGCAGGAACTTTTATGATTGCAGCAGCTATTACTAAAAGCAAAATAAAAATTAATGGTATTTTAGAGGAACATATGAAACCGGTAATAGCAAAGCTTACTGAATGTGGTATTGCCATGGAACTACAAGGGGGAAGTATAATAGTAGACGGAAATAGAGAGCTCCGTCCTGTAGACATTAAGACTATGCCTTATCCTGGTTTCCCTACAGATATGCAGGCACAAATGATGGTCCTATTATCTATTGTCAATGGGACGAGTGTCATTACTGAAACTATATTTGAAAATCGTTATATGCATGTTAGTGAATTAAAAAGAATGGGAGCAAATATAAAAACCGAGGGAAGAAGTGCGGTGATAGAAGGAGTTCCTGGCCTAACAGGAGCGGAAGTGAAGGCAACAGATCTACGAGCAGGTGCAGCCCTAATCTTAGCTGGACTAGTTGCGGAAGGGACCACTTCCATTCAGGATGTATATCATATTGATAGAGGCTATGTTGAAATTGAAAAAAAGCTACAAAAATTAGGGGCAAATATAATTAGAATAAGTAAATAAACATGGTAATAAATATTTGATAAAAATTCGGCCACTGGTCGAATTTTTTGCTTAATTAGTAATTTTTTTTCGTCATATTTATTCTCCTAAATTAATAGATTAGTATATGGAAAAATAACATTGGAGGAGAAGATGAAGAGAATTATCTATACTGTAAATCTGAATAAGGGCAAGTGCATCATATTGACTATGTTAATACTTATATTGGTAATCCCTATATTTGTAGCTCTATTTGCCAATGGTAAGAAGGAAGGGTCTATTGAAAGGAGCCAATCCTATAATTTAAGCCCTAATAGTATAAAATTCAGTAACATTAAGGTTAAGGATGATAAGGTGAAAATTTTTTTAGTCAAGGAAAATAAGATTATAGAAATGAGTTTGGAGGAATATTTACCTGGAGTAGTATCCAGTGAAATGCCTGCTAATTTTGATATAGAAGCCTTAAAAGCACAGGCGGTAGCGGCCAGAACTTATGCATTAGCACATTTAAGGTCTATAGGAGGAGTTGGATGTAGCAAAAACTCTAATGCGGATCTATGTGATACGGTACATTGTCAAGTATTTCAAGATAAGGAATCTAGGACAAGTTTATGGCCTGCAGCAAAAAAGGAAGAGTATTGGAATAAGGTGGTTAATGCTGTAAAAGCTACAGAGGGAGAGGTTATTACCTACAATGGTGAACTGGTAATGAACCCTCAATATTTTTCTACCAGTGGAGGAAAGACCGAAGATGCACAAACAGTCTTTGGATTTAGTGCCCCTTATTTAAAAAGTGTTGATAGTCCTGGCGAGGAAATAGCCACAAAATATAAGGAAACTTATGAGTTTAGCTATTCTAATTTAGCCAATACCATAAATAAAAACTACTCTAATGCCAAGGTTACAGCGACGAATCTACATAAGCAATTAGAAATCCTGGAAAAAAGTGAAGCTGGAACTGTAACAAAGTTAAGGATAGGGGAGTCAGTTATAGCTGGTACAGAATTTAGATTTATGTTAGGACTAAATTCAGCAAACTTTACAATCAGCTATAATGATAAAGGTGTAAAAATTCAATGCATAGGTTATGGACATGGTGTAGGAATGAGCCAATGGGGAGCCAATGTTATGGCACAAAAAGGTTATAAATATAGACAAATTTTGACCCATTATTATCAGGGTACAAAAATTGAAAAAATAGAGAAGTAATATTATCAACTTGGTCTTTTTTCGGCAATGCTGAAAAAAGGCCTTTTTATTTTATTTAATTTCTGTCACTCAATTATAGAGAAATATTTAAGATTACATATGCTAAAAAACCATCCATTTGGCAACAGAAATAAAGGGGTAAATTTGTCGTATTAGGGCAAAAAAGCAGGAAAATTTTTCATTGGCAAAATGTATTTTTTACTAAGCTCTGGACAGACTACAAAATGGAGGTGTTCGTATGGACAAAAGACTATTTGACAAATCATCAAATTTCTTTAAGAAGGAGGGATTCTATGTAATATTATTCGTTTGTCTTTGTATCGTAGCTACTATAGCTGCAGTTACTGCAAGAAACAATAAAACGGTAACCAAGCCACCAGTAGTCCAAGAAAATAATATAAAGAAAGGCGAAGTGGTAACAAAGAAGCCTGAAGTACAAAGTACAGAAGTGCCAAATGCCATTCAGGTAAAAAAAGAAAAGGAAGCAAAAATTTCTGTTCCTAAGGAAGGGGCGTCTTCTACCGCTGTATCAAAACCAGCAGACTATACTTTTGTAAAGCCGGTAGAAGGAAAATACTCAACAACCTTTAGTACAGGTTTAGTTAAGTGTGAAACTATTGGAACCTACAAAACAAACAACGGAATAGAAATTAAAGCGGAGCTTAATAGCCCGGTTTCCTCAGTGCTGGATGGTAAGGTAGAGGCTGTTAATAATGATGGCACTGAGCTTGGGCAATATGTTGTGATTAATCATCAAAATGGTCTAAAAACTGTATATGCTAACTTGAAGGAAGATGTGAAGGTGAAAGTTGGAGATGCAGTAAAAAAGGGTCAAGTTATCGGAGCTGTAGGAAAGACAAGGCAAAGTTACTCAAATGAGTACTATGGTGATCACTTGCATTTTCAAGTGATGAATGGCAACAACTATGTGGATCCAGCTAAATATATAAAGTATAGTCCTTTAAGTAAATAGTAGATTTGTATCCCGCCGGCAATAGGGAAAGACTTTTTATTGATCGGCGGGAGGTAATTTAAGAAGCTTTAATCGCATATTTATAAATTATAGAGAGTTAAGGAGGTGGCACTTTGAAAGACTATATAGAAGAAAGAGTTCTTGAAGTCGCTAACTATATTATAGATTCCAAGGCCACAATTCGTAAAACAGCGAAAATATTTGGTGTTAGTAAAAGCACTATTCATAAAGATATGACTGAAAGATTGCCCAAAATAAATCCTGCCATAGCAAAAGAAGCTAAGTTAATACTAGATTTAAATAAGTCAGAAAGACATATTAGAGGTGGAAAAGCTACAAAAATGAAGTACAAAGCTATTGAAGGTTAGACTCATTACTAGTATAATAAAAGAGAAATTTGTAATCATATAGCAGATTAAATAAAAAAAGTGTTATAAGGTAGGAGTGGGTTTAACAATGTGGTTTTTTGGTTTAGGTGCAGATATGGGCATAGATTTAGGTACAGCAACAGTATTGGTGTATGTTAAAGGAAAAGGAATAGTATTACAAGAACCGTCTGTTGTAGCAATAGACAAAGTTACTAATAAGGTTTTAGCAGTAGGGGAAGAAGCAAGACAGATGATAGGTAGAACACCTGGAAATATTGTTGCCATAAGACCTTTACGTGATGGTGTAATTTCTGATTATGACATTACGGAAAAAATGCTCAAATATTTTATTAAAAAGGCATGTGGAAAGAGAAGAATTTCTGCACCTAGAGTTATGGTGTGTGTACCTTGTGAAGCCACAGAAGTGGAAAAAAGAGCTGTTAAAGATGCTGCCATTAATGCTGGCGCTAAAAAGGTTTTCCTAATAGAGGAGCCTATCGCTGCAGCAATTGGTGCAGGTATAGATATAACAAAGGCCAGTGGAAATATGATTATTGATATTGGAGGCGGTACAACAGATATCGCTGTTATTTCCCTAGATGGAATGGTAGTAAGAAATTCAATGAAAATTGCAGGGGACAACTTTGATGAAGCTATAATAAGACATATAAGAAAAAAGCATAAGTTAATGATTGGTGAAAGAACTGCAGAAAATATGAAAATAACCATAGGAACAGCATTTAAAAGGGATAGCGATGCTACTATGGATGTTAGAGGTAGAGACTTAATAACAGGATTACCTAAAAATCTTACGGTTACTTCAGTAGAGATTGCAGAAGCTTTGGATGAGACTGTTACAGCTATAGTAGAATGTGCTCATTCTGTTTTAGAAAAAACGCCTCCAGAGCTGGCAGCTGATATAATGGAAAAGGGTATAATGATGACAGGAGGAGGTTCTTTGCTCCATGGGTTGGATGAAAGAATATCTCAAGCCACAAAGATTCCTGTAAATATTGCTGAGGAACCAGTAGAATGTGTTGCCATAGGAACAGGAAAAGCTTTGGACTATCTTGATGATTTAGATTCTACCAATTATGGTTCATAATTAAAATATGATATATATAAATATTGAATTTTAGATTTGCGAATGTAGACATATACATTCGCAAATCTTTTTTTAAGCTATTTAAATCGATTAATTGATAAGTATATTGCGTGAAGAAGGCTATCTGCTATAACCTTAGACATCTCCAGTATTAGGTTTAATCTTATTGTTCTATTAGTAAATAGTTCATTGCTATCACAGGAATCAACTATACCAATTATAGAATTTTCTCCCACATATGGCAGGGATTTGCCTACACCCTTTCCGGGGTGAATGGGATAATTTCTTCCTTGAATTTCTCCAATACAATCGCCATCCCCTAGACAGGCATCAATGCCGATAATATTGGCTTTGGGGTGAAGAGTATTAATTTCTTGAATTCTTTTTTCAAGATTTAATGCATGGATAGGCTCTGACACAGAACCATATACAGGCAGTGGAAATTTTTTGTGATGTAAAATTGTTCCTACTAAAGGACCTAGGCAATCACCAATACATCTATCAGTTCCAATACAGACTATTATGGTGTTTTTGTCTATATAGTCTTTCATAAAATAGGCTAACTCATAATAAGCGAGTATATCTTTATAATGCATTCTAACTTTATTCAAGTATTCAACACCCCCCTGATAATATATATGGAAAAAATATCTAGAATATTAAAGAAAATCGAATAAAAAGATTAAAAGATGAAAAAATGAAAGATGATGGTAAAATATTTTAGATAAGGGTGAGTGAATTGAAGTATAAAATTTCTTCTTTTATAGTTATAATTTGTTCAATTGTTTGTGCCTACATAATGCTTTCAAGCAGTAATGATATGGCAAGCTATGATCAGAATATTGAGACAGAATTACTTGAGCAGGCCAATAGTAGGGAAGGGGATGGTCTAGAAGAAAAAAATAATCTTGAGGAGGAAAAAGAAGAAAGTAAAGATAATAAAGAAAAGAAAGTGGAGGAAGAAAAGAATAAAGAGGAAGAATATCCTGAAAGTACAGCAGTTTTTAAAGTTCAATCCAGTGAAATTATCGACAAGCTAACTATTAGTGAAAAAACTAAATTGCTAGCATTGAGGCAGAAAATATCTCCAGTAGACTATGCTAAGATCAATAATTATCTCCTGGATGAGAACTCAACTAGAGGTATAATAAAGACTTTTGCCTTACTTAAAGCTAGGTTAAGCCAGGAGGATTATGATAAAATAAAGGATATAGCCTCAAAGTACATAGATGTAGACTGTGTAGAGGATTACATTGAGCAGTGAGATAAGGATAGAAATAGAGGAAATAAAACATATTGAAGGTTAAACGAAAGAAAACAGGCGAAAATCAAAGTAAGATTAATATAATCTTTGATAAAGGCTTATTTTAATAGTTGAATTATGGCTAACTTCTATGTATACTATTCCTTGTCGACAGCGATAAACTGTAGGCAAGGAAATGCTGGCATAGCTCAATTGGCAGAGCAGCTGACTTGTAATCAGCAGGTTGTAGGTTCAAGTCCTATTGCCAGCTCCAAACATGGAGGTGTTCCCGAGCGGCCAAAGGGGGCAGACTGTAAATCTGTTGTCTCAGACTTCAGTGGTTCGAATCCACTCACCTCCACCATTTTAAATCCTTAGGGCGCATAGCTCAGCTGGGAGAGCATCTGCCTTACAAGCAGAGGGTCACAGGTTCGATCCCTGTTGTGCCCACCATTAAAAGTTAATATGCTGGCATAGCTCAATTGGCAGAGCAGCTGACTTGTAATCAGCAGGTTGTAGGTTCAAGTCCTATTGCCAGCTCCAAACGTGGAGGAGTTCCCGAGTGGCCAAAGGGGGCAGACTGTAAATCTGTTGTCTATGACTTCGATGGTTCGAATCCGTCTTCCTCCACCAATAAAGGACACTTTTTCAAGTGTCCTTATTTATTTGTGTGAATATCCTTATTTTACTTTCTTCTTTATGTTGGCCAGTGTAAAATATATTGACATAAAAAATCATAAATGCTAAAATAGTCATTGTTTATAGGGAATTTAATAAGGTTATACTCTTATCAAGAGAGGTGGAGGGAAAGGGCCCGATGAAACCCGGCAACCGGTGGAACTTAACACTAAGGTGCCAATTCCTGCAGAAAGCTGCAAGATAAGAGAAGGTGGGCAAACCTCTTCTTATCGAAGGGGTTTTATTTTATATTTGAAAGGAGCGAGAGGCTCAGTAAAGGATAGTTAATAGATCTTTTATTTAGCCGTAAAACTATGAGAAGACTTTTTACTTCTGAATCTGTTACTGAAGGACATCCAGATAAAATTTGCGATCAAATTTCTGATGCTATATTAGATGCTATTCTTGAACAGGATCCAAGTGCTAGAGTAGCTTGCGAAACTGCTGTAACTACAGGAATGGTATTGGTTATGGGGGAAATATCTACTAGCTGTTATACAGATATTCCTAAGGTTGTTAGAAAGACTATAGAAGATATAGGTTATGTAAGAGCAAAGTATGGCTTTGACTGTGATACATGTGCTGTTTTAACTTCAATAGACGAGCAATCTACTGATATTGCTATGGGAGTAAATGAAGCCCTTGAAGCGAAAAAAGGTGATATGGATAAGGAAGAAGCAGTAGGAGCTGGAGACCAAGGAATGATGTTTGGTTTTGCTACTAATGAAACTCCTGAATATATGCCTCTAGCCATAGCTATGGCACATAGACTAGCTAGAAGATTGTCTGAAGTGAGAAAGAAGGATGTTTTACCCTATTTAAGACCAGATGGAAAGACACAAGTAACTGTTGAATACGAAGATGATAAACCTGTAAGAATTGATACTATAGTTGTATCAACTCAGCATGGTCCTGAAGTTGAAAGGGATCAGATAGAAAAGGACATACTAGAGCATGTAATCAAAGCTGAGGTTCCTGAACACTTATTAGATGAAAACACTAAGTATTACATTAACCCTACAGGTAGATTTGTAATTGGTGGACCACAGGGAGATTCAGGCTTAACTGGCAGAAAGATAATTGTGGATACCTATGGAGGATATGGAAGACACGGTGGTGGTGCCTTCTCAGGTAAAGATCCAACTAAGGTTGACCGTTCTGCAGCATATGCAGCTAGATGGGTAGCAAAAAACCTTGTAGCAGCTGGTGTGGCAGATAAGATTGAAATAGAATTAGCCTATGCTATTGGTGTTGCAAAACCTGTATCCATATCAGTAGAAACTTTCGGTACAGGAAAGATGTCCGATGATAAGATAGTAGAATTAATCGAAAAGGTCTTTGATTTAAGACCAGGTGCTATAATAAAGGAATTGGATTTAAGAAGACCTATTTACAAGCAAACAGCAGCCTATGGACACTTTGGTAGGTTAGATTTAGATCTACCATGGGAAAGACTTAATAAAGTAGAAGAAATCAAAAAGTTTATGTAATTATACAAAAAATGCAGTGAATTTAAGTTCCTGCATTTTTTTTATGTCTCTTTGGTAATAATTATAGATAATGAACAGGATAGATTTTGACTAGATATAAATAATTAGTTGAAATTGAATATATACATAAGGTATTCTTATATTGTATAGATGATTTAGGAGAGATTTTATGTCGGAATTACAAGGAATTGTTGAAGAAATAGTGTTTCATAATACAGATAATGGATATGTAGTGGCAAAAATAAATAATGGCAATGAAAAGATAACAATAGTTGGAGTTATACCATATATTACAGAGGGGCAAAATTTAAAGCTTCAGGGACAGTGGGTTATACACCCCCAATTTGGCAAGCAATTGAAAGTAGAGAGCTGTGAAGAGTTGATACCAGAATCTACAGCTGGTATAGAAAGATATTTGTCTTCTGGAGTAATAACTGGAATTGGTCCTGTCACTGCAAAAAAAATCGTTGAAAAGTTCGGTGAAAAAACCTTCGAAATAATAGAAAATGATATAGAGAGACTGAAGGAAATTGAAGGTATTGGTGATAAAAAAGTACAAATAATTTATGAATCCTATTTTAAGCAACGAGAAGTAAAAAATATAATGGTTTTTTTACAAGCCTATGGAGTTACGCCAAATCAGTGTATGAAAATTTATAAAAGATTTGGTTCAGAATCTATAGCAATAGTTAAAGATAATCCATATATATTAACTGAGGAGGTTTCCGGCATAGGTTTTAAGACTGCAGACAAAATAGCTAGAAGCCTAGGAGTGGAAAAGAACTCTCCTTATAGGATTCAGAGTGGTATTAAATATTTAATAAATGAATTTTGTGCTATGGGCAATACTTATATGCCTATAGAGAAATTAATAAAAAATGGAGTAGATATACTTGGTGTAAGTAATGAGGATATTGAGAAAAATATAATAGAAACCGCTTTAGATGGGCAAATAAAAATTGAGACCATCAAAGGTAAGGAATGCGTCTTTACCCTTCCTTACTATTACTGTGAACTGGGGGTTACTAAAAAAATATTAACTTTAGCTTTTAGTCAATACTCCCAATTGGATATTGATGTAGAAAAGGAAATAGAAAACTTTGAGGAAAAACATAATATATGTTTTGCTCCATCTCAAAGAGAAGCTATAGCTGGAATAGCTGATAGTGGAGTGGAAATAATCACTGGCGGCCCTGGTACTGGAAAAACCACTATTATTAATTGTATACTAGAAATTTTTGAAACTGCAGGAATGAAGGTGTTAATGGGAGCTCCAACAGGCAGAGCAGCTAAAAGAATGACTGAAGCCACTGGCAGAGAAGCTAAGACCTTACACCGTTTATTGGAATTAGGATATGAAACTGAGGATAATATGTTTTTTAGCAAGGATGAAGAAAGTCCCTTGCAGTGCGATGTCTTAATAATAGACGAAGCTTCTATGGTAGATATTATGCTGATGAATAGCCTTTTAAAAGCTGTTTCTATAGGTACTAGAATTATCATAGTTGGAGATGTGGACCAGCTACCTTCAGTAGGTCCGGGGAATGTACTGAGGGACCTTATCGAAAGTAAATGTGTAAGGGTAGTAAGGTTGAAGGATATTTTTAGGCAATCGAAAGAAAGTATGATAATAGTAAATGCCCACAGAATTAATGAGGGCCAGATGCCTTTTTTAAATGAAAAAAATAAGGATTTCTATTTTATAAATGAAGATGATCCAAATTTAATATTAAATACTACAATTAATCTCATAAATACAAGACTACCAAAGTTCAATAAGTCATGGGATAAGTTACAGCATATTCAAATTTTGTCCCCAATGAGGAAGGGTATACTAGGAGTAAATAATTTAAATAATGAGCTTCAAAAAATATTAAATACACCTGCTAAAAATAAAGGGGAGAAAAAATTTAGGGACATTATTTTCAGAGTTGGGGATAAGGTTATGCAGACAAAAAATAATTATTCTCTAAAATGGACTAGAATTGCTGGCCAAGGAGAAGATGAAGGACTTGGTGTCTTTAATGGAGATGTGGGATTTATAGAGGAAATTGACGTGGAAAATCAAGTGTTAAAGGTTGTATTTGAAGAAGAAAGAAGTGTAATCTATGATTTTATATATTTGGATGAATTAGATCTAGCCTATGCTATAACAGTGCATAAAAGTCAAGGCAGTGAGTTTCCGGTAGTTATTATACCATCTTTCATGGGACCACCTATGCTTATGAATAAAAACTTGCTATATACAGCTATTACTAGGGCTAAGAAAATGGTAGTCCTTGTAGGTTCGGTGAAGGCATTACATTTTATGATAAACAATAATCGGAGCTTTGAAAGGTATTCATCCCTACAATGGCGAATAGAGAATATAATTGATGGCGACTAACAATTGGTCTTGTCATATAATAAAGACTTTGCTTACTTAAGTAATTGTTGAAAAAAAGGAGAGAGCGTGTATGGCAATACTGCGAATAGACACTAATTTAAGGGAAAAGGAAAGGATAATTAAGGCTATTCGTAATTGGAGCAGAGGTGAAGAAAAAGTATTAAATATAGTAGCTATACCCTACAATAAGTACGATGTTTTTGAAGATATTATTATTAAGTATACTTATGAGAGAAAAAAGGTGCTATATATAGCTAACGATGAGGAAAGCATTAGGCAGACTGTAACCTCCTTAAAAAATACGGGTTTTCAAGATTATTGTTATAGCTTAGAAGGCAGCAGTAGGGTTAAGGAAGGCAGGTCTCTTGTCTTGCTTACAAATAGGCTGTGCAGATTAGTGAAGAACAATTATGATTTGGTGATTTATGATGATATCGGAGGATTTCCAAAGTATAATAAGTTTGAAATTTTAGACTTGCTATCAATCTTCTATAAAAACAGTAGAATTATATGCAGATCCATAGAGGATGTTTTTAAAAACGCAAAGTCTATTTATGTTCCTTGCAAGGATAAGATAAGTCCTCTTATAGAGCCAAGGGTAATCACAACTAGATTGGATCTTAACAAGGAAATCCCTATAGTTATATATGAATATTTGCAGTGGTCCATTAAGTCTAATAGAAATGTAATAATACTAACGCCAGGTGAGGATATATCTCAAAGAGTTCAGGAATATTTATTAAGTATCAAAGATGGATTAGGAACTAATGTCCTTCATTTTAAAAATAAAAATAAGCAATTAAGATATTTTCTTGAGAAGAAAAAAGGAATAATTGTAACTCACAATATGGACATAATAAATATGAAACTAACTAATACGGATTTCATAATATACTTTGCAGAAGACAAGGCTTTTGAGTATAAAAAGTTAGT
>JAAYTB010000042.1 GCA_012523855.1 Clostridia bacterium | reverse complement strand
GATAAGAACCAGTAAAGATATATGTACTAATTCCCTCTTCTTCAAGACCGTAAGCTTTTGCTAGGAGGCTTTTCATATTTCTAGTTACAGCATCGGTTCCTAGGCAGCCTACTACAGTAGTGATACCAGCAGAAATCAATTCTGATAGCTGTATTTCAGGAGTTCGGGTCTTAAAACCTCCCTCTCCTCCACCACCTATAATATGAACATGAGAATCTATAAAGCCTGGAAATAGTAACTTCCCTTCCCCATCAATAACTTCAAGGCCAGGAAAACCTTCAGGTATATCCAAGCTATCATATAGTCCTTCTATTACAGGTCCTGATATTACTATATACTTCTTTCCCATATAGTCCGGTGAATATACTTCTGCATTTTTTATAATTATCAATAGCATCACCCCGGTAATATTATTTGCTTATACATATTGATAAATTCAAGTCTGGCAAAAACTTATTTTGTATTTAAGATTTCTTCTACCACACTATTATTGTAAATTGAATCTTTAAATCTATCTCTTATTTCTTTAGCAAAAGCTTTAGCCTTGTTCTTATCTATATCCTTGTATATAAGTACCATTTCATACAATACCGTATCTTCATAGCCTGTCTTTTCTTCTAAAGACAAATATTTTTCATAATAATCTATAGCCTTATCCATTTCATTTATAGACTTATAGCAGTCAGCCAGCATATATATTACACTCTCATACAAATAATGCTCTTCTGCCAAGAGCTCTAATTTTCTATACTCTTCAAGGGCAGCTTTATATTGATCCTTAGTATGAAAATCTCTAGCTATTGTGTAAAAGTATTCTACTGCCTCATCTTCCATAAGTTCTTTAGCCATCTTGTAAGATAACTTGTCTTCTTCCCTCAGATCCTCTAAACTATAGTCAGTTAAAATACTATAAAGGGTGTCAAATTCCTTGTTTTCTAAAGCACTATTTAACTTATCAGAAGGGAAAAGTTTTTCCTCTATATCCTTGGGAACTTCTTCTTTTACCTCAGCCTTACTTTCCTTAGGAGGATTTTCTTCCTGCTTTTTATTTTCCTGATTCTTCTTTTCATTCCCCTTAATAGAACTGGCGTAATTATTATTAGCCTTATTAGACTTAGCTGTCCTTAGCCTTGGTATAAGGATAGATAAGGTTACAGCCACAAGAAGAACTGAGCTTACTGTAAAGGCCATCTTTTTATAATTATACTGTTTTTCTATAACTCTATAATCTACTAGGAGCTTTCTATTTTCTTTTGCCTCTTTATTATTTCTATCTACTTCCAATACCTTGTCAATACAAATTTTTGCTTCTTCGTATTGTCCTAAATGGATATAAACCTTGGTTAAGGCATTCTGTACTGCTATGAGATTAAAATCACTTTTCTTACATTCTATTAGCAAATCTAAAGCTTCTTTAAATTTCATTTCCTTTATTAGACTGTCACTTCGTTCATACAAGGCTAGCCTCTTCTTGTCGTCCTTTAAACTTTCAAGATACTTCTTGGCAACCTCATCTTTATTGTAGTCCTTATTCAGCTTCCATAAAGCCTTAGCCTCAGACAAATTCCCCTTGAAATACATTAGTAATCCCTTTAAATTAAGTGCAGCAAAATTTTTCAGGCTGCTAGAGATTCCTTTTTCACAAAAAATTATAGCCTTCTCTAAATCTCCATTATGATATTTTTCCAAAGCCTTCTTATAGTACTTAGCATTTTTATCCATTCTATCACCAATTTTTCTTTCCATTTTATAAACTTAAAGATAAATCCTCAATTTAAAAGGAAAAGCATATCTATACTACTAATAATAAGCCTTTTAAGGGAAAAAATAAAGAGGTAGAAACCTCTTTATTCTTTAAGAAACCCTACTTAGCTATTAAGTTAATTTTGATTTTGTGGTAGTCTAGCTATATCTGTAATAGTTAGCTTGCCTTCTAGGTCCTTCTTTACACATATAGATAAATAATTTGTACCACTTTTATATAAATTACTCTCTTCCTTCATATCCATGATAGTTTCTACATAATAGGTGCTAGTCAGTCCGTCCTCTCTACTACTATTAGAAACGTTAATAATCCTAACTAAATACATGTTCTGGATTTGTGCTAAATGCAAATAGTCATCTTCTTTTAACAGTTCTTCTGAAAATATTGAAGCCATAGATTCATAGTTCTTGTCATTTACAGAACTTACAAGTAGCTCTATGTTTTCAACAACAAGGTCACTATTAATATTATTAGCTAGCTTTTCATTGCTACTAAAACTACCTCCTACCATTTTTGAACCTTCCATTTGCTGCAGCTTATTTTCATTTTTACTGTCATTATATAACTCACTAAAATCTATGCTTCTAAATTCTTCCTTGTAGTTGTTTACCATATCGTCATATAGAATTACCCTTAAATCAATTTTCTCATTGTTTCTAGATGCCTCTGCCACTTGTTTTTTCTTATCTAAGGAGTATTCCCAATATATATTTACCGCCTTACCTGTATGGGCATTTAGTAGAATCACATCTCCCCCTAGAGTCACACGGCCTTGGCCATATCCAAATATTACTAGCAAGTTCTCATTATCGAACCAACTAACTTTCATAGGAGTAAACTGCTTAGTTTCATTATTAGCAAGGCTTAACTTCCACATCTTGGAGGTATCATTGTTAACAAAAACCAACTTACCAACACCCTCTTCAATTGCATCTGGTCCTCTTCCCTCAATAGCAACCTTTAGGTTCTTATCTGGAGACTCAGTCCAGTCAGTAGCAAATTCTAAATCCTCCTTAAGTTCCAAGTCCACTCTTGTAAACTCTGGAACATAAATGTCATTAGTTTTATCAAGGAGACTTAATGCTTTAACGTCCTTTGCCATAGTTTTATTAGAGTTATCCCTTACATTTTCTTTTAAAGCCTCATCTGAAATAGTCTTTTCTGTCATAATTGATGTATCCTTTGCCAGAGCCAAATTTTCTTGTTCAGCCTTTGACACTTGATTATTGCTTCTTGGGGAATTTTTCATCTCGTATCGGTCCATAATATAAGGGGCTGCCACCATGGTCATTAGAAAAATTGCAGCTGTAGAAACAATCTGAATTTGAAATTTCTTTATTCCGTGTCTTATCTTATTAAGAGGATTTTTACTATATTTCTTCTTGTTTATATTTTTCATAATATCTGCTCTACAACTATTGAAGCTTACCCCTTCTATGTCCAATGCCATATTAAAAGCTAGGTCTATTGCCCTCTCTTCATCAAATCTTGTTTTACAAGAATTACAATCACTCATATGCCTCTTCATAGCCTCACTCATGTCATGCATCATACTATTTTCTATAAATTCTGGTAGTTTTCTCATAAAGGTTTTGCAGTTCATACTCTCCACCTCTTCTCTTTAACATTTGAATACTCTTTAAACTTGTCTCTTATTTTATAATACCTTCTCTTCACTGCAGACTCACTCATATTTAATATTTCTCCAATGTCATAGAAGGTTAGCTCTTGGGTATATCTTAGAAGAACTAGTTGCCTATCCAAAGGACTTAGGCTATTAATATAATTCTGCACCATTTCTTTAGTCTCATTGAATTCTGCAAATTGTTCTGGTGATATTTCATTACTTCTAATTTCCTTAACGTCTTCCAAATTGGATTCATATACCCTCTTGTATTTCCTTATGTAGTCAATACACTTATTTCTAGCAATTTGCAGTACCCAATTAGAAAACTTATAATTTGGATTATACATGTATAGTTTATTATAAATAGTTATAAAAACTTCCTGAGCAATATCTTCAGAGGCTTCTTTATCTCGAATCATGTTGTAAACAAACTTTATAATATTTAACTCATACTTATTAACTAATATATTAAAGCTATCTAAATTGCCATTAAGAACTTCCTTTACTAGTCTAATATCTTCATCCATTGAACTCACCTCTTCCATCATGGTTATACTATATATACGATTTTTGTTGTAAGAAGTCACACAAATCTTTAAATAATAAAGCTTTTTCAGGGAAAAACCTTTATTAGCCCTATCTTTCTATAATTATAACAGGCTTTTTACTAAATTAATACTAAATAGGAAGTTCAAAACCCTTTCCTTGTACTTCTGCAGCGTCTATTATTGACATAAAGGCCTCTTCATCACACTTTTCCAAGATCTGCTTTACCCTTGGAATTTGCGGTGTTGATACAACACAATAGATTACTGTCTTATCAGCCTTTGTATAACCACCCTTGGCCTTTACTACAGTAGCACTTCTCCTAAGCTCCTTGGTGATTTTTTCAACTATAAGTTCTTCTTTATTTGTAACTATAAAAACTAAGTTCTTTTTATTAAAACCTTTAATAACCTGATCTATAACAGAAGATGATATGTACATAGAGATAAATGTATATACTGCTCGATCCACTCCAAAAAATATGGCACCAAAAGATACAATAACTACATTTATAATAAATGAAACCTTACCAATATTAAAGTTGCTCTTCTTTCTAGCTATCATAGCTATTATGTCTGTCCCTCCCAATGAACCATGGTACTTGAAAATATTACCTACTGCAAATCCACTGATTACACCATGACATATGCTGGCCAGCAACAAATCGTTAATAGTATAGTAGTTAGATATTCCTTTAGTTAAAATCATCAAAATAGCCTGAGCTATTGTGGCAATAGTAGTTAAAAGAGTAAACTCCTTAGCTAGCTTTTTATAGCTTAAGATAAAAAGCGGAATATTTAATATAATTATACTGTACCCTGCATTGATAGCAGTAGCATACTGCAAAATCAAAGCTAAACCTGACACTCCTCCATTTAAAAAGTGATTAGGCACTACAAAAAGATTAAGTGATAATGAAAATAAAAGACTAGATAGCAATATTAGTAGAGCCCGCTTAATAAATCTTCTGTTTTTCACCATTAATTCTGAATTATTTACATGACCCCCTGCCATAGGTCAGACCTCCCTTTTTTTCCTTTGTATTTTAATATTTTTCTCTCTTTCAATGTATTTATGTACCACTATAAAAGTAAAAACACCCTTAATTCTTCTTCTAGTTAGACTTCTCTACAAGAAGAAGAATTAAGGGTGTTTAATATAATACTTATTTTATATACCTGAAAGCAGTGAATCCTTCTCTGCCATTTCAGCTAAATCACTATCTAATGCCACTGCTGCTTTTAAATATTCACTAGCCTTATCTGTATCGCCCTTCCTAGCGTATATTATCGCTATACCATAGTTACTCAAGGCTTTTACCTTCTCGTCGCTGCCTACGGTTAAGGCCTTTTCATACCATTGCAAGGCATTATCGTAGTCGAAAGATATTTCATAAGCCAAGGCCATATTATACATTGCATAATTGTAACTTGGGTTTATATCTAAAGCTTTTTCAATTTCATAAAAACCATTAGACGTTCTATCATAGCAGAGAGCTATTCCCTTGATGGTGTAAGCCCTATAGTTTTTATCATCCTCTGCTAAAACTTCATTGGCCAAGTCAACAGCCTCTTTATATCTATTATTATTAAAAAACTCTTGAGCTTCATCGCATTTCTTATCTAGAGCCTTCTTTTTCTCTTCAGCTTTTTTTATCTGCTGCTGCTGAAGCTTTAATTCTGCTTCCTTCTGCTTCCTTATATTCTTCGCCTCTTTTATTTGTTGCTGATATTCAGCCTTAATTTGCTCTTCATTTTTTTTAGTTTCTATGTGATTGTTATAGCTATAATAAATTACTGTCACAGAAAGGAGTATGAATAAGACCGTTATTAAT
>JAAYTB010000041.1 GCA_012523855.1 Clostridia bacterium | reverse complement strand
GATTATTTCAAATATTGAAAAGTTAGGTGTGAAAGATCCAAAAAGAAAAGCAATTGAAACTTGTAAATCTGGCTTGGTCTGTCTTGTTGGGATGGGTCTTATATATGCATCCTTAGCTTATATGGGAGCAACAAGCTTAGGCAGTGTTAGCAGGGCCGATAATGGTGGAATAATTATGTCCATGGTTAGTGAACATTATTTTGGCTTTATAGGTAAAGTGTTGCTGGCAGCAATAGTAACAGTTGCCTGTTTGAAAACTGCAATAGGGTTAATTACTTCATGTTCTCAAATGTTTAGCGAAATGTTTCCAAAATCAATGTCATATAATAAATATGCTTTCTTATTTACTGCTATTTCCTTTATAATTGCTAACTTTGGATTAAATAAAATTATCCAGTTATCTTTGCCTGTACTTATGTTCCTTTATCCACTAGCAATTGTTTTGATTATATTATCCTTATTAGCACCAATTATTAATAAAGAGAGGCATATATATAGGTCTACAATTTTATTAACAATTATTGCAGCAACCTTCGACTTTTGTAATGCATTACCTGCAACTTTGAAGGATAGCAGAATAATTAAGGGAATAATCGATTTTGCTCACAAATTCTTGCCGGGATTTGACAATGGATTTGGTTGGATTATACCAGCGCTAGTAGGCTTTATTATAGGAATAATTATATGGAGAATACAGGCAAATGCTGACAGTTATAATATATAAAATTGTTAACTTGGTTTTAAATAAAAGTTATGGTAATATTTATTTATAAATTAAATATTGTACTTCTTATTAACAGTTATGGTAGAGGGTTAGCTCGTTGACCATACACCAACCTACTTATTGTAAGGTGGTAATGCTAACATCGATGTGGAGAAAATCGCTCCTTCGAGGCTTTTTTATTGCCTTTGCTTACAACTCGTAACAATGAATTACTAAAAAAGACCTAGAAAGGAGATTTGTATTATGGCAGTATATTCAATGGAAAAAAGAGTAGTTGGGGGAAGAGGTTGGGCAGATTGTGTATTTCGCAAACAAGCACACCCTAGAGCCTATTCCTTGTATGTATTTGAGAGATTAATAAAAAGGAATAATCTAGGATCTTCAGGTTTCAAAATTAAAGAAGATATTCAGAGCACTCAGCTAAGGCTTGGGTGCTTTCTCTATGTCCAATTTGATGATATAATTTAAAAGAATATATTTTAAGGAAAAGAGAATAGAAAAGAAATGATTACCATCTTGTAGAATAGTAGGATAGTATAATTATATCAGATTTTTCTACATGCAGATTGGTCAATTATTTGATATTATTATTATAAGTTAAAGGAGGAATATGCATGAGAAAATTAAAAATAGCAGAAGGCATACATATGCTTACTATGAATGTTGAGGAAATACTATTTGAAGGAATATGGGAACTTGCAAATGGCGTAACTCTTAACTCCTATATAGTACAGGGAGATA
The DNA here is from genome assembly GCA_012523855.1 of Clostridia bacterium. Taxonomy (GTDB): domain Bacteria; phylum Bacillota; class Clostridia; order Clostridiales; family Clostridiaceae; genus Clostridium_AU. Next base: position 1,169 of record JAAYTB010000041.1, on the reverse strand, counting down.
AGACTGCAATAATAGATGGAGTAATTGGTTGGGATGGAATACCTGAAACCCTTTATAAAAACTTAGAAGAAATAGGTGTTGACCCCCAAAGTATTGATTACTTGGTTGTTAACCATATGGAACCAGACCATTCCGGCTGGATTTCAAACTTCAAAAAAATTAAGGATGATTTTACAATAGTATGTACTGATAAAGCTGCAAAGATGGTAGCATCATTCTATGGTGAAGATAATATAAGGATTGTGAAGGAAGGGGATACTTTAGACCTTGGAAATGGCAAGGTATTGAGTTTCCATCCAGCACCAAATGTTCACTGGCCAGACACCATGTACACCTATGAAAGGGATACAAAAACTCTATTTTCCTGTGATATGTTTGGAAGCTTTGGCAGGATGGGATATCATTGCTTTGATGATGAGATGACAGCAGAAGAGATAGATTTCTTTGAAACTGAAGGAATTAGATATTATTCCAATGTAATGACAACTTTTACAGCTAGTTTGAAAAAGGCAATTGAGAAAGCAAAGACCCTAGAAATAAATACAATAGCACCTGGTCATGGGCCGGTTTATAGAAAGAATCCACAAAAAATTATGGATGACTATGCTAGATATGCCCGATATGCTGAGGGAGCAGGTAAGAATGAAGTTACTATCTTATGGGGATCCATGTATGGAATGACAAGAAAAGCAGTGGAGTTTGCTGAAGCCATACTTAAAAGAGAAGGAATTAAATACAACAAGCTAGAAATGCCCATAGAAAGTGAAAGTGAAATGGTAGCAACTGTTTTTAGATCTGCAGGTATAATTATTGCAGCACCTACTTATGAATACAAGCTCTTCCCACCAGTTGCTGCAGCATTAAGTGAGGTTGGCAGAAAGAGAATTTCAGGGAAGGTAGCCTTTAGATTTGGATCATATGGATGGTCTGGTGGTGCAGAGAAAGAGTTAAGTGAAATAATTGAAAGAAATAGAATGAATTGGGACTTCGTTGAATCTGTGGAATTTGAAGGTGTTCCCAAGGAAGAAGACCTTACTAAGGTGGAAGCAGGAATCTTAGAACTAATAGAAAAGATGAAAGATAAGCTAGTAGAGTAATATTAAGGAGGATCTTATGGTATTGGTTTGTTACCCTAAATGTACTACCTGCCAGAAGGCTATGAAGTGGTT
>JAAYTB010000040.1 GCA_012523855.1 Clostridia bacterium | reverse complement strand
CTTCGGGTATGAACCGAATGCTCTAGCCAGCTGAGCTATTCCGCCATGTGGTAGCGGGGGCAGGACTTGAACCTACGACCTTCGGGTTATGAGCCCGACGAGCTACCAACTGCTCCACCCCGCGATATTATTGGTGCTGAAGACCGGAATCGAACCGGTACGGTGTGTTAGCACCGCAGGATTTTAAGTCCTGTGCGTCTGCCTGTTCCGCCACTCCAGCAGTTGTCGGGAATACTATTCCTTAGCGACATAGATTATTATATATGATGGTTGCATCAATGTCAACTGTTTTATTAGGTTTTTTTTTGGCAATTCAAGTATGAATATAATGGAATTAAACAAGCTGTCCCCAAAATTTAAAGACAGCTTAATATCTCTACTTTTTTGCTATTAACTTCTTCGGCTATACCCTCTTCCCCTGGATTCCTGATGTCTCTTAAAGTCCTGCTGTCTTTCTTCACTGTCTTTAAGAAATCTTGACATTATATCTTCAAAATTTGAAGTATTGCTTTTATTCCTTTCATTGGACCAATCAATTTCTGCTGGTCTAACAGATTTCTTTGCTGGCATAGCTTGCTTTATTGATAAACTAATTTTGCCATTCTCATCTACAGATATTACCTTAACTTTAACCTTATCCTGTTCTTTCAGATGCTCTCTGATGTCTTTTACAAATGTATCAGCCACTTCAGAAATGTGAACCAATCCTGTTTTGCCTTCTACTTCGACAAATGCTCCAAAATTAGTAATGTTAATTACTGTACCTTCTATAATGTTTCCTGCCTTTAAGGTCATATTAAAAAGACTCCTCCTTAAAAATAAATATGTTTATTTAAATAAAAAATTTAAACTATACTATTGCCCTTCAGGTAACGACTTAATAGGAGTCTCATTTTCTTTTATATATCCCAATCTTTCTCTGGCCCGTCTTTCAGCAAATCCCTCTGGATTACTTTCATACAACTCCAGCTGCTCCCTTAATTCTTCTTCCTGATCCTTATCGGCTTTAAGCTGTTGAATTCTTTTAGCTTCTTCTCTATTAAGCCTTGCTGCCACAAATTGCTGCCTTACAAAAACAATAGCAAAATATGATGCAAGCAACACAATAAAAAAGGATTTTATATTTAACTTCTTTTTTTTCATAAGCTACTTTCTCCTTTTTTTAAGATATTATAGGCTTTTAAATCTATTGTAATTAGGTTTTTAGTTTTATTCAAGTGATTTTCTTGAAATTAATTTTATTTTTTTAATCCAATTTTGTAAAATAACCACCTAAAGGGATATATCACTATATTTATAATTATTCTAAAGAACTTTGAAATGTTACAAATTAGTGTGTATTGAATTTTTCTGAAACTTTTACTAACTATCTTCATATATAAATATACACCAAAAACCATCCATATGTAAACATATACACCCATAACTGCTTGATTAGTATAAAGAAGAAAAACAAAGATCAATATCCCAGCTAAGATCCAAAACAAAATATCTTCAATTACAATTAATAGCTTATGGATATTTTCAAACCCTCTAAAAGTCCTATAAAAATCAAATAAAAATCCTGTTAAGATTCCAGCTACAATACTGTACAAAACAAGCCTCGCCTGCATTATCAACGGAATAACCATATATTATATACCTCTACCTAAATAATTTTGACAGAATACTTTCTTTGTCTTGCTTAGCTTCTGAGCCGGTATATGTAAAGGAATCTACCATACCTATAATCATTACCTCACCGTTTTGTACATCTAATTTATTCATTTTTAGTCCGCTTCCTTTAATGGTAAGCATCCCCAAACTGGTATTTAACAGTATTTTTTCTTCATTGAAACTTATAACTTCCATGACACCAGTTAAAAATAATCTTTTTCGATTTTCGAGGGTTATATTGCTTTTCTTTTCTTCTATTCTAACCTCTTTCTTAACTTCCACAGGCCATCCCTCCTACCTAATGATAATATATGAATGAGCCTAGGAAGTTATTACAAATACTAAATTCCTTTATTTAAATTTATTGGTCCTTATCTTCTTCACCTTCTAAGATTTCGTACATAGTTTTTGCATCATCTTTTCTAACATGGTCTGCTATATTGGTAATTCTCGCCTTTAAGGTCTTTGCCGCAAACTGTATTTCGATTATATCATCTACTTTTACATCTGTGCTGGCCTTTGCTACCTTACCATTGATAGAAACCCTTCCACCTTCACAGGCCTCTTTAGCTACAGTTCTCCTTTTTATGATCCTTGATACTTTTAAATATTTATCTAATCTCATAAAGTCACACCTCTATCTATTTAATAAGTACAATACTGTTTTTAATGAGAACTTAATGATTCTATATGTATAAAGCCCGGACTACGCCGGGCTTTAAATTACTTTAGAACTTTTTCTTTGAACTCTTTACCTGCTTTAAATACAGGTACTACAGTTGCAGGAATGTGAATTGGTTCTTTTGTTCTTGGATTTCTTCCTTCTCTAGCTGCTCTTTCTCTAGCTTCAAAAGTACCGAAACCAACTAATTGAACTTTTTCACCGTTAGCAAGTGCTTCCTCAATACTTTCTATAAATGCCTTTAAAGCTGCTTCTGCGTCCTTTTTTGTTAACTTACTCTTTTCAGCCATGCTTGAAATTAACTCTGCCTTGTTCACTTTTAATTTCCTCCTTAAAATACAGTATAGATTATCAAGTTACACAATAAGTGTTAACTTGTTGGAATCAGACATATTACTGCTTTCATGATTCTAGAACTTATTATATATCTATTTATTCTGTTAGTCTATACCTTTAGTTAAAAAAAGTCCTATAAATAGATATTTTTTGATAATTTTTGTTTGCTAGCCTGCATAAAAGCAACCAATCTCTAGCTTTTTTACTATATTCAACGTTTATTTCTAAATTCCTTCTTTAAATTATAACTTTTTATAACTTTTTTATTGTTTTCTTAAGTTTTTTGCCTTATTCCACAAGTCATCCATTTGTTTTAATGTCATATCTTCCAATTTTATCCCCTTTTCTGTAGCAGCTTCTTCTATAAATTGAAATCTATCAATAAACTTCTTAGTAGTATTGTTTAGAGCCTCTTCAGGATTTAATTGTAGAAATCGACATACGTTTACTACAGAAAAAAGTAGATCACCCATTTCTTCTAGTATTCTTGCCTTACTTTCTCCATTATATACCTCTTTAAGCTCCTTAAATTCTTCTAGAACCTTATCAAAAGCATCTTCTACCCTGTCCCAGTCAAATCCTACCTTTTTTGCCTTACTTTGTACCTTCTCCGCTCTCATCAAGGCAGGTAAGTTCTTTGCTATATGCTTCATTTCTTCTGTTAGGCTACCTATTCCCTGTTCCTGTCTTTTTATATCTTCCCAATTATCCAATACTTGTTTTGAAGTTTCCGCAGTAGTATCTCCAAATACATGAGGATGTCTTTGTATCATTTTATTGCATATACCTTCTATAACATTGTTTATTGTAAAATTTCCTTCTTTTTCTCCAATTACACTATGGAATACTACCTGTAAGAGTACATCTCCCAATTCTTCTCTTATTTTTTCTTCATCTTCTTCGTCGATTGCTTCCAGAACTTCGTAACATTCCTCTACCAAGTACCTTTTCAAGGATTCATGAGTTTGTTCTTTATCCCAAGGACAGCCATTCTGACCTCTTAGCTTTTCCATAATATCTATAAGATCGTAAAAATCCTTATTGTTATCTAGATCTTTAGGTATATATATTGAAGTCAAATAATCAATATCAGCCTGCCTATCTATTTCGTACAGGGCCATTGGTCTGATGGTCTCTTGCCCCTTTATGCCAGCAGCTCTCACAAAATATACCTTGCTATCATCTTTATAGTAGGATGATAGGGCTAGTTTTACTTCAGAAGCTATGTATTTGTCGTATACTTGAGTTATTATTGTTCCTATTCTCTTATCAAAAATATGATCCTTGCATTCAAAGGCATCTACTATTTTTAGCCCCTCAATAGGGTCTAGTTCTAATCTCTCCATAACCACATCTACGAAGCTTACTGCAGTAAGCACTTCAAAGTCAATGGACTTGTCTTTGCAATGGTCCACCAGAATCCTGACAGACTTTTCCGCCACAAAAGGATGGCCAGGCACTGCATAGATCAAATCTCCATGTTTTTCATGGTTATGGATTAAATCTTCAGCTATAAAATTATAAACCTCATCAAAAGTCTCAAACCTTTCATAAGCATTGTCATAAGTTTCAAATTTTATACCAAGAGATTCTATATACTGAACTGTAGGATGCTTTTCAGTTCGCAAATATACCCTATTTGTTTTTTTCAGAGCTTCAATAGTTCCCATGGTTAATACTTCTGGCGCCCCAGGACCTAATCCTATAATCTTAATCATCTGTTAAACTCCTTTAACTTATTTTTTCTCAACCTCTAGCAAACTTACTTTTCACATATTTATAATCAAAGATACCAAATAGGAAGATCAAAATCATATAAACAATACCACCTAAGGCTATAGAGATAAAGACACCTAAGGTGTTACTCATTGTACTATTATAAACATATTGATAAGTAAAAACAACACTTAATATCATAAAGACCGCTGAATAAGCAGGCTTAATAAGAGTATCATAATAGTTAATTTTCACGCCAAGTTTAGCCTTTAAAGTTATTAAATTTGCAACAGAGGTAATAATATAGGCTACCATACTTCCCACAATGGCCCCGTAAATATTTATAAAAGGAATAGGTACTAAGACTGCAGTAATAAGAATCTTGCCAATACAGCCTATCAGCATATTTTTTATAGGCTCCATATAGCAGCCAGTGCCTTGTAGAATAGATGTGGTACTCTGAGTCACTATTATAAAAGGCAGGGTGTAGGCTGCATATTGCAGGATCTTAAACCCTTCTGCATGTCCTGGAAACAATAAGTTTAAAATAGGTGCAGACAAAAAAGACAAACCTAGGGTGCAAGGCAAGGCTATAACCATAGAAACCTTCATTGCCATTTCAACCTTATTATCAACTTCTGCTTTTTTATTTAAGACAAAAGACTCTGCTATAATGGGCACTAAAGATGAACATAAGGCTGCAGACACGGTTAAGGGAACATTTATTAGGACCATAGCTTTCCCTGTTAGCTGACCGTATAGTATAGCCGCTTCTTTAAATGTATATCCTGACCTCAAAAGTTGTTGTGGCACAATTATTGAATCTAATAGATTCATAATAGTTCCTACCGCCGCCCCCAAGGAAACAGGAATTGCTATATGTAAAAGCTCTGTAAGTATAGTATCGTCCTTTTTTACTTTTTTAATCTTAAACTGCTTTTTAGCTGCCAAATACTTTATGAAAAGATAAAGAAAACCTGCTATTCCACCGGCAGCTGCACCAAAGGCCGCTCCCCCTGCAGCGTATTCTATACCTTTAGGTAATAAAAGAAAGGCTAAGCCTACTCCAAAGACCACTCGTCCAATTTGTTCAATTATTTGGGATACTGCTGTATGTGTCATAGTTTGCATCCCTTGAAAAAAGCCCCTAAAAACACTCATTAATGATATGAAAACTGGTGCTGCGCCTATACCCATCAACGAATATACTGCCTTCTTATCCCATTTAAAAAAACTGACCAATTCCCTTGGGAAGACTAAGAAGACAACGGAAAAGCCCCCTCCCAATATCAACATTGTAAGAAAAGCCTTTTTTATTACTAGTAGAATAGAGCCTTCATCATTAAAAGCATTTCTTTCTGATACCATCTTAGATATAGCCACAGGAATACCTGAAGCAATACCTATAAAGAACATATATAATGGATAAGACATTTGATAATAACCGATACCTTCATCGCCAATAAGCATAATAAGGGGCCAACGGAAAAAGAGACCTAAAAACTTTGCAAAAACTCCAGCAATACCCAGAATTAAGGTTCCCTTAATTAATGACTGTTTTTTCATAATACTCCTCCATCTAAAAATTAATTAAACATTAAATAAAAATTTAGAACTATAAAATTCTTTATAGTTCTAAATAATTTAAGGTCTAATTATTTCTATTTGTACTAAACAGTCATTATTACAATGATATTTTTGTTTTTCATGTATAATTTATGGATTTAATGGTCATAATTCAGATGGAGCAAAATGGTTGATAGATTTTCCTAGATTTCTATTGTTCCATTTGCTTTCCTAAGAAGGCAGATGCAGTTTCAGCTAGCTTCATTTCTAATTCTCCAAACTTTTCCCCATTTTGTTTGGATAATATTATGACAGCTCCAATTGCATCTCCTTCTGCCAATATAGGAGAAATCACTGCAGCAGTATACTTTCCTTCTACTTCCTCATCCTTGTATAAAGATATTAAATTACTTGCAGCTTCATCTAGTATTACAGCCTTTCTATCTTCCATTAATTTTTCTAGTTCATCGCTTACTCGTTTTTCTAAGTATTCTTTCTTAGGGGCACCACTCACAGATATTATTGCATCTTTATCTGCGATTAGCACTATATGTCCAATTGCCTGTTGCAAAGATTCTGCATATTCTTTTGAGAAATCGCTCAATTCTCCTATAGGAGAGTACTTTTTTAAAATTACTCCGCCTTCTCTATCAGTGAAAATCTCCAATGGATCGCCTTCTCTGATTCTTAATGTCCTTCTGATCTCTTTTGGAATTACAACCCTACCAAGATCATCTATTCTTCTAACTATGCCTGTAGCCTTCATTTATTACCCTCCTTTGTTTAAATTTCATATATTCTACTTCCATTAATATTATCTTTCTTAAAATGAAATTTTATGCACTAATAAAGGTTATTATTTGTATTGCAATTACTAGAAATGCAAAGTTAGAAACAATTTGTAAAAGAGCAGCGTCAAAATTGACGCTGCTCTTAAATTAAAATATATTTTTCTTTAACTTACTTTCGTATAATTTAAAACCTTTTTCTTCTTTCCACTTTGCTAGCTTTGTAGCAAATTCAGAACTTCTCTTATTTGCTAGAAGTCGTTCCTTGATACTATCCTTTACTTCCTCTACAGGTGTAACCTTAGTATCTTTAACTACATCCTCTGCTTTGATTATCTCCCAACCATTAGCTGTTTTAACAGGTTGAGATATTTGTCCCCCATGTAATTCCTTTGCCACCTTCATAAAAGCTTCATCAAAAGAAGTGCTGTCGTACTCTATATATCCTAACAAACCTCCATAGTTCTCGGAACCATCCTTATTATGTTCCTTAGCTAGATCTTCAAATTTAGCATCTTTTTTTAACTTTTTTCTAATTTCCTTAGCATTCTCTTCTGTATCCACTACAATGTGATATAGCTTGGCACCAGGATTAGTAGTGTAGGAGGCCACGTTAGTTGTATAGTAGCTCTTTATTTCTTCTTCACTTACAGTTATATTTTTAGTAACTTCATATTCAACCCTGCCTGCAATTACCAAGTCTGTGCTGTATCTTATATCTTCCCTATAACTATCCTTTAAAGAGTCTAAAGTATAGCCCATACTTTCAAGGCCTTCCTTAAACTTTGTGTCATCATTATCAAAATACATTTCTTTAGTTATATTTACTTGCTTTTCAACCTCAGCCTCTATGTTATCAAGGTTTGGTATAATACTTTCATAATTTTCTTTAGCTACAATATTAAGAAGCTTCCATTCTGCTACCCTTTCTAACATATTAACATAGGAGCTTTCTAAAGCCTTCTTAGCATCTTGGCTAGTAAGATCACCATATTGCTGCTTTATCAAATCTTCATTGCTCTTCATTTGTTTTTTTACATCAATAAGTCTAATCTTTTCCTCGCCAACCTTAGCAACAACTGTGTTTTCCTTACCAGCTTCAGTTTTTACAATACAACCGGATGCAGAAAATACAAAAAGGCTGGTTACTAATATGCTAACTATTTTTTTAACCTTATTCACGTACATTCCCCCACTCAATATAGTCTTTTTTCATTATAAACATTTTTGCAAATTATTTCAATTAATATTTTCTTTACCTTCATTTAATTGTAAAAGATAATGGAGCATTTCTTTAAAAACTCCTAGCAAGTCTTCCTTTTTAGTATTCTGATTTTTATAGGCTATAGCTGGCCTATCTCCAAGCTTGAAAACTATTTTTTTGCTATACTTCTCCAATAAGGCCCTTATCATTACATCTTTTAACTTGCTTTTGTCTTTAAAGTAAAAGTAAACTTCATTACCCTTTTCTTTTATTTCAATAATGCCCACTTTCCTGCCTAAGCTTCTCAAATAGGCAATATTCATAAGATTATAAACTGATTGAGGTATATCAGAGAATCTGTCCTCCAGTTCATCCTTAACCTCCATAAAGTCATCAAATCCGCTTATTGCTGCAATCTTCTTATAAATTTCTATTTTTTGAACTTCATCTAAGATATAAGTAGCCGGTATATATGCATCTATATTTAATTCTACAGTAGTTTCTATTACTTCTTCTGTAACTTCACCCTTTATAAGCTTTATAGTTTCCTCTAACATTCTGCAGTATAAATCGTATCCTACTACTGACATTTGACCATGCTGAGCAGAGCCCATCATGTTACCTGCCCCTCTTATTTCTATGTCCCTCATAGCTATTTTAAAACCAGACCCTAGCTCTGTAAAGTCTTTTATAGCCTTAAGTCTTTTTTCTGCTACTTCAGAAAGAATTTTATCCCTTCTGTAAGTAAAATAGGCATAGGCTATTCTATTGGAACGTCCCACTCTTCCTCTAAGTTGATATAGTTGAGATAATCCCATTTTATCTGCATCATATATTATCATGGTATTAACATTCTGAATATCAATGCCCGTCTCTATTATTGTGGTGGCAACTAGAATATCATATTGGTTGTTCATAAATTCAACCATAATCTTTTCCAGTTCCCTCTCCGTCATCTGCCCATGAGCCACCGCCACCTTGGCCTCAGGAACAAGCTCCCTTAGACCATTTGCTATACGCTCTATATCTTCTACTCTATTGTAAACAAAAAACACTTGACCATCTCTTCCCAATTCCCTTAGTATAGCATCTCTGATTAATTGTTCATTATACTCCAACACATAAGTTTGAACAGGATAACGTTCTTCAGGAGGCGTTTCAATTACACTGATATCTCTAACACCTGTAAGAGACATATGCAAGGTTCTTGGTATTGGCGTTGCAGTTAATGTTATTACATCTATGTTCTTTTTGAAATTCTTAATTTTTTCCTTGTGCTTAACTCCAAATCTTTGCTCTTCATCTACAATTAATAGACCTACATCTTTAAACTCTACATCCTTCTGAAGTATTCTATGGGTACCAACCAATATATCCACTACCCCTGCTTTCACATTCTTAAGGGTTTCTCTTACTTGAGCTGCTGTTCGAAATCTGCTCACCATATCTATACGAACTGGAAAACCTGAAAATCTTTTTATCATGTTACTGTAATGTTGCTCAGCTAATATAGTTGTAGGCACTAAAAAAGCCACTTGCTTTCCATCCATTACTACCTTAAAGGCTGCTCTTAGGGCTACCTCTGTCTTGCCATAGCCTACATCTCCACAAAGCAGTCTGTCCATAGGTTTATCAGATTCCATATCTGCTTTTATTTCCTCAAGGGAAGTAATTTGATCAGGCGTTTCTTCATAAGGGAATTCTTCTTCAAATTGCTTTTGCCAAACAGTGTCTTTACTAAATCTATATCCCTTTACTATAGACCTGGAAGCATAGAGCTTTACTAAGTCCTCAGCTATTTCATTTATAGATTTTTTCACCTTAGCTTTAGCCTTGGACCATTCATTACCGCCTAATTTGTTTATTTTAGTGGTCTTACCTTCGCCACCTATATATTTCTGTACCATGTCCAACTGATCAACGGGTACATAAAGTTTATCGTCACCGTCATAGCTTAATTCTAAGAAGTCCCTCTTCAAACCCTGGACTTCTAAATGCTTTATTCCTTTATATACTCCTATACCATGATTGGTGTGTACAACGTAATCCCCAGGTCTAAGCTCTGTAAAACTTTTTATCTTGATTACACCTTTCTTTAAAGTAGCTTTTTTTCGACTTTTCTTCTTAGCTTCGCCAAAGACCTCTTTATCAGAGATAACACTAAGCTTTAACTCTGGAAACTCATAACCCTTTAATTGATTACCGAAGGTTATTACAAGCTCACCTTCTTTAATATCACCTACTACATCTCTATATACACTTTCTATTCCTTGCTCCTTCAAGGTCTTTACTAGACGTTCTCCTCTTGGTCTTGTTCCTGACAAGATTACAGTCTTATATCCTTTACTTTTTCTATTTCGAATATCTTCAATTAATAGATCCAGTTTCCCTTGATAATTGTGCAAGGTTATTTCAGATAAATGCAAGGTAGTTCTAGGTAACAATATTTCCTGCCTCTTAGCCATAGAATTTAATTCAATAACTTTAGAAGCCTGAAGCTTACTAATGACGTTATCTTTCTCAATAAGCAACTGTCCTTGTTTAGGTAATACTTCCCCCCTTTGAACAAAAGAGCTGTATGTATCCTCAAATTCAAAATACATACTATCAAGCTTTCCCTTGCAACGTTGAATATCATCTACTATTATAATGGAATCTCCTATATAATCGAAGAAAGTAGAAGGTTTTTCGTAAAAATAAGGAATAAAACTATCTATTGTTTCAAAAGTCCAATTTTCTTTTAATGATTCTAAATTCCTCTTAGTAATATCATTGATCTTATCATAAGCTTCTTTTTCCTTATTTTTTTTGAATCTAGAAAGCATGTCCGTTAGGTCTTCTTCAATCCTTTTGTAACCCTTATCAACATTTTCTTTTTCCAAAATAATCTCTTTTGCAGGAAAGACCTCTATGGATTCTACCTTATCTATACTTCTTTGAGATTCTGTATTAAAGCTTCTGATTGAATCAACTTCATCGCCAAAAAGCTCTATTCTATAGGGGGCAGAAGCTATTGGTGAAAATAGATCTAGAATTCCTCCCCTTATGGAGAATTGACCCTTACCGTCTACCATATCCATTCTTTCATAGCCGCACTGCACTAGCCTATAGGCCAGTTCTTGCAGGTTAATTGTATCCCCTACAGAAATCTTAAAGTCATATTTTTTATATAATTCAAAAGGTGTATATACAGGTGCAAGAGCCTCTACGGAAGTTACTATTACCTTCCTTCCTGGAGCCATCATCTCTTTTATAACCTTCAGCCTTTCCCATCTTAAGTCGCCAGAAACTGCATAGAGATTATAAAAAACGATTTCCTTGGAGGAAAAGTAATATACATTAGGTATATATAAATTTAAATCTTCATATATAGCCCTACCTTCAACATCACTATTTGTTATAACAAAAATATTCTTCTTGCTTTCCTGGAAAAGTCCATTGATTACATATGCCCTGGCTGATTCAGACAATCCATAAATCGCTGCCGGGTATTTGTTACAGGACAGATCTGATATAAATTCTTTAAACATGGAGTTCTTTGTTAAATTCTCCATTAGTCCTTTCAGTCTCATACTAACATACACCATCCTAAAGATTCTTTTATATTTTAAAACTATTATACTTATTCATTGCTTCATCTGTTCCCTTAGTTATTATTGTTTCTACTGCAAGGAAAACGATCTTATATGTTTCCAGTAACTTTTCTTCTTCCTCTTGGCTAAAACTTCCGAGAACATGATTAACCCACTCTCCTTTAGGCTTCCCAATTCCTATTTTTATTCTTGGGAATTCCTCTGAGGAAAGATGGGCTATAATATTTTTTATTCCATTATGGCCACCGGCACTTCCTTTAGGCCTAATTCTCAATCTACCTATCTCAAGACTCATATCATCGTAAATAACTATTACCTTTTCAGTAGGTATTTTATAGAACCTAGTAATTTCAGCTACACTTTCTCCACTGCAGTTCATAAAAGTCTGGGGTTTTGCTAATATGATTTTTTTCCCATTAATACTAGTTTCTCCATATACACTTTTAAATTTTGTCCTACTTAGACTTATTTTATACCTGTCCGCTAACAAATCTACTACTTGAAATCCTACATTGTGCCTTGTCTTTTCATATTCACGGCCAGGATTACCTAATCCAACTATCAAGTACAATTCTGCTCCTCCTTTATGCACCTTTCACTTTTCTAACATTATATTATCTTATATGATTTAATTTTAAAAGTAAACAGAATAAAAGTGGCTAAAAAGCCACCTAGATATCAGAAAGTAAGAATAAATAAACTTAGCTATTCAATTTCAGATATTCTTATATCCACATCAAAAACTTTTTCATTTCGCCAAACCTTACAGGTTACCACATCTCCATCTTTAAAAGTATCTTCCATAGCCATAAATTCTTCTTTAGAACTTATCTTTTTCCCGTCAACCTCAATAATTATGTCCCAATTCTTTATTCCTGCTTCTTCTGCACCAGAGTCTGGAATTACATTCACTACATAAAAACCCTTTATAGCCTTACTCCCCACATTATCTACTGTTGCTCCTTCTATTCCAAAACCTAATCTAGGGTCTTCAACGGTATCATTTATGGCCTTAATAACTTTTTTCACTTCATCTATGGACACTGCGAAGTTCATACCTGATAAGGGATTTATACTTGAGCTTATTAGTCCTATTACCTCCCCTGCCTCATTACACAATGGACCTCCATTACCTCCTGCATATATTTCCGTATCTGTTTGAAAGATCCTGTATGTAGTTTCCTTACCAGTGCTACTATCCTTAACTTTTACTTTTCTATTAATTGAACTAATTACTCCATTAGTAATAGAACTGCCATATTCCTGACCAAAGGGATTCCCTATAGCCACAGCCACATCACCTTGTCTTACTCTAGCCGCTTCGCCAAACCTTGCCACAGGAAGATCCTTTGCATCTATTTTTATAACTGCAATATCTGAATTTTTATCCACCCCTACCACTTTTGCCTCAAAAGGATTTACTGTGTTAAAAGGTAATTTAACCATTACTTTATCAGCACCTTGAATTACCTGGTAGCTGGTAACTATGTACCCATTAGATGCAAAAATTACTCCTGATCCAGAATAACTATTTATAGTCTCATCAAAAAAGTTGTCAGCATTATTAGAAATTCCCACCACTGTAGGTCCTACCACTTCTGCCACTATATTGGTTACATTTTTAGGTATTACGCTGTAGGAGGACTGGTGGGGCTCCCCTGAAGTATAAATTCCACCACCTGGTATATAACTAGGTTTTTCAGTAAAATTGGCAGCATATTTTTTTTCAATTAATATTGTTGCTGTAGCAGCTCCTGATAAGGAGGCAACAAGAATGAAAACTATTCCTTTTAAAGCTGCTTTTATTTTTGTTTTTCTCTTATTATTTCTAAAATTAATTTTTCCGCTGCTGTGATTCATTGTAGCCTCATCACCCTGTTCCTTATCTTTATGGGAGCTACTATTATTACCTTCATAGTCCCTACGTATGTCTGCAAGGTTTTCTAAAACTCTAGTAGTCCTATTTGCATAATCATTATTAAAATCTTTATAAAAATTACTCATGCAGCTCCCTCCTAACTAGAATAAGCTATCCTTTTCTTAGGGTAAAATAGAAGGTTACACCTTCCTTTTCTCCACTTTCTACCCATATATCTTCACCAAGTTGAGTAAGAATATTTCTAACTATAGGAAGTCCTAATCCAGTACTAACCTTTGAAGTACGGGATTTATCAGACTTATAGAATCTATCCCAAATATGTTTCCTGTCTTCCTCTGGGATCCTGGGTCCACTATTGTATATTGAAACTAAAACCTTATCTCCCTTTGTTTTAGTAACCACTTTTATCTTGCCCTTATCATTGACATACTTTATAGCATTATCAAGGAGATTGGTGACTACTTGTATTATTCTATCTCTGTCTGCATATACGTATAAATGTTCATCCTGTAAGGTAACATCTACACTTAACTCTTTTTTATTTATTCTGGCCTCTGCCTTTATTACACACAATCTTATAATTTCATTTATATCTACCTGACTTATATCTAGCTTAAATTTCCCTGCATCAAACACGGAAAGATCTAGCAAATCATTTACTAACCTAGCTAGCCTTTGAATTTCCTCATAGGCTATAGAAAGATAATCCTTCTCCTTTTCCTTAGGGATTACTCCATCCAAGACCCCTCCAATAAATCCTTTTATAGAGGTTATTGGTGTTCTAAGCTCATGAGAAACATTGGATATAAAGTTTCTTCTATCATTTTCAACTTTCTCCAAGGAATCTGCCATAGTATTAAAAGACTTGGCCAACTCTCCTATTTCATCCCCTGTGTTTAGTTTTGCTCTTCTTTCTACTTCTCCCTTTGCAATCTTTTGAGCAGCGCTATTTATCTCTGCAAGAGGTCTTACGATCATTCTTGTTGTAGACCTATACATAATATATGCTGTTGCTCCAATCATCACTATTGCACTTATCCACATAAAAAAAACTATGCTTTTTATAGGTTTTTCAATATTTTCAATGGGAGTAAAAGTAACCATAGCACCACGAAATTCTTGATTTTCTATAATTGGTACTATATATACGTACATTTTTTCAGAAAAGTTCTCACTATTACTTATGGTCTTTTCTACTCTTTTTCCTGAAGATAGTTCTTCGTAATCCTCCGATATGAAATTCCTATATAGTAGCTCATTGTATTTTTCATTAGAAACTATATGGACTAATCCTATTTTATTTACGAAAAGCATGTCTTCTTCCATGGAGTCACTAATTAACTCCATTTGTTCTCGTAACTTTGATAAAGAAACATAACTATCAAAACCAGTTTCCTTTGTCATACCCTTATGAAGGCCTTCTACAACCTTATCCATCTGGGCTTTTCTCTGTTCATAATAATGATTCTTAAATCGGATAAAAAGTATGCTACACATAAATGTAATGCATATTGCAGATATTAGTGTATAAATTATTACAGTTTTATAGGCAAGACCTCTTCTCCCCATCTACTTCACCTCAAATTTATAACCGACTCCCCAAACCGTTTCTATTTGCCAATTAGACCCTCCAGTTAACTTTTCTCTCAATCTTTTTACATGAACATCAACTGTTCTAGAGTCACCAGGATAGTCATAACCCCAAACTTCACACAATAGTTGTTCTCTTGTAAATACTCTATTTTTATTGTTGGCTAAAAAATATAATAATTCGAATTCCTTTGGAGGCATCTTAACTTCTTCATTTTTATATATAACATTATAGGAATTGGCATCTATAGTCATATCTTCAAAATTTAGCACTTCCCTATTTGTGCTATCTGCATTATATCTTCTCAAAACAGCCTTTACTCTAGCAATAAGCTCTTTTGGTTCGAAGGGTTTTACTATATAATCATCTGCTCCTAATTCAAGGCCCAAAACCTTATCAAAGGTTTCTCCCTTAGCAGTAAGCATTATTACCGGTGTTGAATTATCCTTCCTAATCCACTTAAGAACATCTATACCATCTACACTAGGTAGCATAATGTCTAAAAGAACTATATCTGGCTTATATTCACTATAGGCCTCTTGAGCTTCCCTTCCATCATTGCTAACTCTGGTAGAGTATCCCGAGTTCTCTAAATACATCTTAATTACTTCTGCTATATTAACATCATCATCTACTATAAGTACCTTGGCTATTTTACCATTCATGTATTACACCCCTCATTCGCATTTGTCATAATTATTTCAACTGTATGTCCTATTGTTATAATTTTAATTTATCACATTTATATCCTAATATAACATAGTATTATAAAAAAGTTACAAATTATTTACTTATAACACTGGATATATGCTTTTTTAGCTATCGTCTTAGCTTTAGTTAAATCATAGTTTTTAATTCTATTAAGCAAAAAAATATAGAAGATTTAGTTTTACTAAATCTTCTATATTTATTAATTAAGCTTCTTCAAATAACTTACTTATTGGTTCTTCGTCATAAACTCTCTTTATAGCTTCAGCGAATATTGGAGCTACTGAAATTGTCCTTATCTTATCTATCATTCTATCTTCTGGTAAGTTTACTGTGTTTAACATTATCAGTTCCTTTATGGCACTATTTTGTATTCTTTCAATAGCTGGTCCGGAAAGAACTCCGTGAGAACAACATGCGTAAACTTCTTTAGCCCCTAAATCTGCTAAAGCGTTGGCAGCATTAGTTATAGTTCCAGCTGTATCTATCATATCATCAACTAAAATAGCTACCTTTCCCTTTACCTCACCAATTATATTCATTATTTCACTTACATTTGCTTTAGGCCTTCTCTTGTCTATAATAGCAATAGGTGCATGTAACTTGTCTGCAAACTTTCTTGCTCTTGTAACACTACCTAGGTCTGGTGAAACTATAACCACTTCATCATTTTCTATAAAACCTCTTTCAGTAAAATACTTAGCTAGAAGTGGCACTCCCATTAAGTTATCTAGAGGCACATCAAAATATCCTTGAATCTGAGCAGCGTGTAAATCCATAGTTAGTACTCTGTCTGCACCAGCTGTTTCAATAATATCTGCAACTAATTTTGCAGTGATTGGATCTCTTGCCTTAGTCTTTCTATCCTGTCTTGCATAACCATAGTATGGTAAAACAGCAGTTATTCTGCCAGCAGAAGCCCTCTTAAAGGCATCCATCATAATTAGTAATTCCATCAGATTGTCATTAACTGGAGAATTAGTAGGCTGAACTACAAATACATCCGCACCTCTAACAGTTTCGTTAATATCTACTGATATTTCTCCATCACTGAATTTTCCTACCTTGGATTTGCCTAGTTCTATGCCTAGTATATCCGCAATATCCTTAGCTAGTTGAGGGTGTGCATTTCCAGTGAAAACTTTTATATTCTTACCATGGGTTATCATTTAGTAAGCCTCCTTTTGTTTTTCTACTTATTTAAGTTTCTTCTTTTTACCCAACCTTCTTTATTTACCTGCTTAGCTCTTGCTATAGCCAAACTTCCTTCTGGCACTTCCTCTGTTATAGTCGACCCTGCTGCAGTATAGCTATTATCCTTAAGCTCTACTGGTGAAACAAGATTTGTATTACAACCAATAAAAACATTGTTGCCTATCTTTGTCTTATGTTTCTTTTGACCATCATAATTAACCACTACCGTCCCACACCCAAAGTTACAATTGTTACCTACTTCCGCATCACCTATATAGGTTAGATGAGAAACTTTAGTTTCATCTCCTATAGTAGACTTCTTAATCTCTACAAAGTCTCCTATTCTTACATTATTTCCGACAACACTTTCTGGCCTAATATAGGCAAATGGTCCTACTGTGGTATTTTCACCTATAGTACTTTCCAATATGACTGAGGCCTGCACTATTGTTCCCTGTCCAATAACACTGTCTTCTATTCTATTATTGGGGTAAAGAACACACCCACTCTTTATAACCGTATTTCCCTGTAGAACATTGCCAGGATAAATAAAAGCATCCTTTTCAATTTCTACATCACTATCTATATATGTAGCTGACGGGTCAATAATAGTAACTCCGTTAGTCATATGCTTATTGTTAATTCTCTCTCGCATAATCTTTTCCGCTTGTGATAACTCCACTCTTGAATTAACACCAAGAGTTTCTTCAAAATCTATAACTAAGGCTCCTACGGCCTTTCCTTCTTTCTTCAATATACCTATAACATCTGTAAGATAATATTCTCCTTGAGCATTATCGTTTGTTAACTTATCTAAGCTTGCCAGAAGTTCCTCTATATCAAAGGCATACATACCTGCATTTATCTCATTTACCTTTAACTCATCTTCATTGCAATCCTTATGCTCCACTATTCTTCCTACACTGTTTCCATCTCGTATAATTCTGCCATATCCATGAGGATTATCTACTATAGAAGTTAAAATTACAGCACTATATTTACCTTCTTGTTGATAATTAATTAAATCCCGGACTGTTTCCTCTCTAATTAAGGGAGCATCCCCTGTAAATACAGCTACAACTCCTTGCTTTCCTTGTAAAAAGTCCTTTGCACACATAACTGCATGGCCAGTTCCTAACTGCTTATCCTGCAAACTATAGAAAACCTTTCTCTTTTCTGTTTCTGCCTTGACTTTTTTCGCTCCTTTACCAATGATTACATTGACTTCCTCTAAGTCTGCCGCTCTCATTGTATCAATGACATGATTCACCATTTCCTTGCCGCAAACCTTATGAAGTACCTTGGGTTTATCAGATTTCATCCTTTTACCTTCACCTGCTGCAAGAATAATAGCACATTTATACATAATAACACCTCTTTTTTGGATCTTTCATACTATAAAAAATTGCTTTTGTAGCTGTTTTTTAGTATTTTTTTTGTTAAGGGTATTTCATCCTTATATATTATATTTTATCCCACTTCTTTTTTCAACCTTTAAAGTATTTTTAGAAAATTCCCAAAAAATAAAAAGGAGTTTGTACTCCTTTTTATTCCTCTACACTTTCTGCAGCTTCTGATTCTTCTTCACTTTTTACTTTTGCATACTCATCCAAAATAGCATTTTGGATCTTTTCTCTTGTTTCAGTATTGATAGGATGTGCTATGTCCTTGAACTCTCCATCAGGAGTTTTCCTACTAGGCATAGCTATGAACAAGCCATTTTGTCCTTCAATTACCTTTATATCATGAACAACAAATTCATTATCAAAGGTCACAGACACAATCGCCTTCATTTTTCCATCAGCTGCAATCTTTCTAATTCTAACATCAGTTATCTGCATTACAATCCACCTCCGTGATGCTTTATGCTATACTATTTCTCTATCCATCTCAAATTTCCTCTTTTTTTATTTAAAAAATATTAAATTTTTTGAATATTTTTTATCTATATAGCTTTGAAGGTGTAAAAACAGCCTCTCCATCCTCATTTATACCAGCATAATCAATAATGGATATATAGTCCCTCACTAATTTTTTCGGGGTGTCGATAGTATCTACTAATATTCCAATTCCTACAAGTTCACTCTCGAATTCCTTCAGTAAATCTAATATGCCTAAGGCAGTTCCTCCAGCCTTCATGAAGTCATCTATAAAAACACACTTGCTGTTTTTATGTATTGATCTCTTAGGCAAAGACATGTTTTGAATTCTACCACTGCTTCCAGACACATAATTAATAGTTACTGTAGGTCCTTCTGCCACCTTATTATCCCTTCGTACAATCACTAACTGCACTCCAAGATTTTTTGCAACCTCAAAGGCCAAAGGTATTCCCTTTGTCTGCACCGTTACTACATAATCTACAGGATTTTCAATGAAATGAGATGCTAATATTGCCCCAGCCTTTCTTATCACTTGAGGATTGTACATAATATCTGTCATATATATGAAGTTACCTGGAATTATCCTATTAGTATCAGACATTGTCTGGCAAAGTTCCTGAGCAAAACTTTTACATTCATCCTCTCCAACGCCTACAACGTATTTCACTCCACCTGCAGCTCCAGCTATTGTTTCTACTCTCCCCATATTTAAAGCGCTAAAAGCTTTTTTTATCATTACTATATCTTCACTAATAGTAGACTTAGCTGCATTAAGCAATTGGGTAAAAGTATTTAAGTTAATTACCTTGTTTGGATTTTCCACAAGAATCTTAGTTATAGCTGAAACCCTATTGTTTCTGCTGAGCTTTTTCATATTATCACCTACTCTATTGGGATTTTTTGTTTAACAACAATACTATTATTCATATTTTATTCTAATTCACGAATAATATCAACAGTAATATAGGAGTTTATCCAATAGAAAACCGAACTTTGTAATATACATATAACTTTTTATCCGTTTTTTCTAAATTAAACTTAGATTCCCTAGTAAAAAAGACCATATAGAAAAGATTCCATTTAGCCTAGTGTTTTTTTTCATAAAAATGTATATAATTAATAAAGAATATATTTTTATGTATGTATATAATTATTCTTAAGGAGTGATATTTTGGCTTTTGATTTAAACAAAGATTCCAATAAAAAAGTCCATTTCATTGGAATAGGCGGCATAAGCATGAGTGCTTTAGCAGAAATTTTACTTAAATATGGCTATAAAGTTTCCGGCTCAGATATGAAAAGTTCCAATATAACAGAGAGATTAAAGGAAAAGGGTGCAGAAATTTATATAGGCCACGCTGCAGAAAATGTTCTTTCTTCAGATATCGTAGTATATACTGCTGCTATTTCCCCTGATAATCCAGAATTCATAAAAGCTAAGGAACTAAATCTAACTATGATGGATAGAGCGGAGTTTTTAGGCCTTATTATGAAAGGACATAAATACAATGTAGCTGTAACTGGTACTCACGGCAAAACTACTACTACTTCTATTCTCTCTCATATTTTACTTGATGCCCATGTGGACCCTACAATCTTAGTAGGAGGAGAACTAGACATAATCGGAGGAAATGTTCTTACTGGGAACAGCGACTACTTTATAGCAGAAGCTTGTGAGTATAAAGCTTCCTTTTTAAAATTTTATCCTTATATAGGTATAATTTTAAACATAGACGCAGACCATTTAGACTTCTATAGAGATCTTAATCACATAAAGGAAACCTTTGAAAACTTTGTATCCTTAATACCAGAAGATGGTTTCCTTATAGGTAATGCGGAGGATGAAAATGTTTATGACATTATGGAGAAAACCAATTCATGCAATATAATATCTTATGGTTTTAATAAGGGTAGCTTGCAAGCTCATAAAATAGAGCTTGATAATATGGGTTGTGCCTCTTTTGATGTTATATATAAAGGAAGTTTCCTCTTTAGAGCATCTCTTGCTGTGCCTGGAAAACATAATATCTTAAATTCTTTGTCTTGTATCGCTACTGCCTTAGCACTAAATATAGACTATTCTCATATGTCAAAGGGACTAAGTTCCTATAAGGGCACCCACAAAAGGTTTGAGGTAAAGGGTCGTAGAAATGGTGTTACAGTAATTGACGACTACGCTCATCATCCTACTGAAATTAAAGCTACACTAAGCACATCTAAAAGTATTCCCCATAAGAGAATATTTTGTGTATTCCAGCCCCATACCTATACAAGAACCATATCCCTGCTAGATGATTTTTCTGAAAGCTTCTATGATGCTGATGAAATCATTCTTGCAGACATATATGCTGCCCGTGAAAAAGACACAGGTATTGTAAGTTCTAATACCTTAGGAGACAAAATACGAGATAAAGGTTTAAAATGCATTAACTTGCACAGTTTTCAAGACATACAAGATTACTTGAGAAAGAATACAGAAGAAGGAGATCTAGTCCTAACAGTAGGAGCTGGGGACATAGTAAAAGTTGGAGAAGCCTTCCTAAGAGATTAGTCCCCTAAGCTAGGCCTAGATCCTTATATATTAGATGTCATATAATATGGAAAACTTCTAAAAAACTATTGACTTAGTAAAAGCCTAGTAGTATTCTTATAAAAAGTGCTATTAATTTTTGTAAAGGAGGTAGGAATAATGTTGACAATAATATATGCAGAGAACTATAAAAAGCTAAATCAATTTAACTTTTATAATTCTACATATACAAAGAAATCATTAGCCCTATCTCTAGAGAGCATGCCTTGATTTAAAAGGCTATGCTTTAATGTGAATGACTCTATAATTGATTAAATTATGGTCATGGGCTAATACCTATGGCCTTTTTTACTCTTCAGATTTTTCGTCTGAATTTTTATGGGCCATGGTTTACCATGGCCTTTTTTAGTTGCTGGGCTCATATAGATAAATAATTTTGGGCCCTATGGATTTTGCTTAAGGGGGAGAATTATCAATGAAAAGAATTTTTAACTATGTACTAAAGCATAAAGCCTTGCTCATTGTGCCTAGTATAGCCATGCTTATGACCATAATTGCAGATATGTTCAATCCGTATTTTGCTAAGGTCATCATTGGCGATGTCATCGGCGAAAAGAAAAGCAACCTACTCTTAGGAGCCTTACTTGGCCTTCTAATAGTATCAGTATTAAGAACCATACTAGGATATGTAAAAGAATATCTCT
This sequence comes from Clostridia bacterium, assembly GCA_012523855.1. GTDB lineage: Bacteria > Bacillota > Clostridia > Clostridiales > Clostridiaceae > Clostridium_AU. The sequence goes on along the minus strand of JAAYTB010000040.1, from coordinate 1,455 downwards.
TTGATGTACTTTCAGCCAAGGTAAATACAGATATCAAACAGGAACTCTTTGATTATATTCAAAGCCTTCCCTTCAGTTATTTCGATAGGATGAACACAGGAGAGCTGATGTCAAGAATTAACGAGGACGTAGAAAATATCTGGAGAACTATTTCCTTTGGTTTAAGATTATTCGTAGAAAGCATCATTTATTTCATTTTAGCTAGCTCCATGCTCTTCTATTTAAACTGGAAGTTAGCTATGGTTTGCTTAGCAATCATGCTACCTATTGCTTATATTGCAATAGTATTTGAAAAGAAAGTAGGAGTAACCTACGGAAAAATCAGCGATCAAGGTGCAGTATTAAACACTACTGCCCAGGAAAATATAGCTGGTGTTAGGCTAGTAAAGGCTTTTGCTAGAGAAAAACATGAAATATTTAAATTTTTAGGAATGAATAAAGACAACTATAAGCTTAACATGGAACAAGCTACTATCGTTGCTAAATATCTTCCTCAAACAGAGTTTTTAACAAACCTAGCTCAAGTTGTTATGATTGTCTTAGGAGGAATACTAATTATTCGTAAGGATCCAACTGCTTTAGACGTTCCCACTCTAGTAGCCTTTAGCGGATATATGTCCATGCTTATATGGCCTATGAGAAACCTTGGTTGGATTACAAACATGCTAGCACAAAACAGTGCTTCAGCTAAAAAGATATTTGCCATATTAGATACAGGCTCAGATATAAAGAATATTTCCAATCCAGTTACACCTTCTGAAGTCGAAGGCCATATAGTCTTTGATAATGTTACCTTTAAATACAAGGACCATGAAGTGCTGAAAAATATTAGCTTAGACATAAAGGTTGGCAGCACTGTAGCCATAATGGGAACTACCGGTTCAGGAAAAACTTCACTTATAAATCTCATAGGCAGATATTATGACGTCTCTGAAGGTTCTGTAACACTTGATGGAGTAAATGTAAAAGATCTAGACCTTAAAACTCTAAGAAGGAACATGGCCATAGTACCTCAGGATACCTTCTTATTCTCAGATACTATATTGGAAAACATAAGGATAGGAAATAGGAATGCTTCCATAGAAGAAATAATAGAGGCCTGCCAAATGGCTTGTGCAATGGAATTTATAGAGGATTTAGACCAGGGTTTTGACACCATCATTGGAGAAAGAGGTATAGGACTATCAGGAGGACAAAAGCAAAGACTTGCCATAGCTAGATCCCTAGTAAGAAAGGCCAGCATAATGATTTTAGACGATGCTAGCTCTGCTCTAGACATGGAAACTGAATACCAGCTTCTTAAAAACTTAAACTCCCTTAATAAAAAGGCTACTACCTTTATTATTGCCCACAGAATATCTGCTGTAAAAAATGCAGATTTGATAGTCTATCTTGAAAATGGAAAGATTGTTGAAAAAGGCAATCACAATGAACTACTAGCCCTTAAGGGACGAT
>JAAYTB010000039.1 GCA_012523855.1 Clostridia bacterium | reverse complement strand
TACTGGTACATTACCACTACCATGAATAGGGGTGAAAATTATTTTTAGATCTTTAGCCATATCCTTAACAAGGTCTTTCCTAATAGTTAATTCCTTAACTTTGCTGTAATATTCCCTATCAACGTCTTCTCCTATAATTTCAACTTTTGAACTATCAAGAGCAGATTGTATATCTACCTTTTTAATTTTATCAAAGGTATCTACTTTTTCTATGTATGACAATATTTCTTTTGCAGCTTTATCAGTTACTTGTCCTCCATCTTCACCATAAACTTTATATCCATTATATTGCTTTGGATTATGGGAAGCAGTTATTACTATACCACCTTTGCACCCTAGCTGTCTAACTGTGAAGGAAAGCATAGGTGTTGGTCTTAAGCTTTCAAAAAGATATACTTTTATATCATTTGCACTTAGTATTTCAGCAGCTGCCTCTGCAAATTCCTTTGACATATTTCTTGAATCATATGCAATTGCTACTGAAGCTTCATTTCCAAAGTTCTTCTTTAGATAGTCAGCAAAACCTTGAGTAGCCTTACCTACTGTATAAATATTCATTCTGTTAGAACCAGCACCTATAACTCCTCTAAGACCACCAGTTCCAAATTCTAAGTCTTTATAAAATCTATCTTCTAGTTCTTTTTCATCCTTGATTGCTAATAATTCCCCCTTAGTCTTTTCATCAATTAATTTGGAGTTAATCCACAGATCAAATTTCTCTTTAAAATGCATTATATCCCTCCTAGTACATTCTAATACTATATTATACTATAAATTCTCCAAAACAAAAGTTTTTATTTCAGGAAATTTCTAATAAAGTTTAAGTATACGTTTACTATAAGATAAGGTTTTCTACCTAAAATAGGCGTAGTTTATAAAAAACTACGCCTATACATTATTCTTTATCTTCAATTTCTTCAGGTCCATCTGAAACTTCTTCTTCTGAATCAACTATGTTAGTATTAGCTCCAGTTACCGTTGCAATGACGGAATTAATATTCTCCATAAATGTAATTTCACTAGCTACTTCTAAATTACTTAGCCTATACGCTTCACCATATTTTAAGTTTTTAAGATCTACACTTAAATATTTAGGTAAATCTTTAACCTTACCTTGAACTTTTACACTTGCTTTTTCTTTTTGAAGAATACCGCCCTTTTGAGCTACCTTTTCTTCATTTAGAAAGTGTATTGGAATTTCAGCTTGAACTTTTTTGTCCTCATGTACATTTTCTAAATCAATATGTATTATTTTCTGGGTTACTGGATCCTTTTGAATCTCTTTTATTATGACCTGGTGAGTTTCACCGTTTATATTAACACTCTTTACACCACTTTCACCCTCTTTTAAAATTTCCCTATTAAGTTCTAATTCAGAAATTTCAAATAACATGTTGTTGAATTTTTCACCGTATATAACTCCAGGGATCTTCCCCCTTCTTCTTACTTTTCCTGCTGAATGAGTACAGGACTTTGTTCTTTCTTTACAATTTAAAACACCCATAAATCTACCTCCTCCCATATCATTCTTCCCAGTACTTTGATTAATATTCCTATTTATATACAACTTTTCTGTCATAATTAACAGATGCTATATTCCCAAAGACCTTACTTCTTCATATAATATAGTGTTTAAATTGATTTTCTAAACAACTTATGATTTTAAGGTAAAGAAGGTGTTAGGTTACAGTGTATAAGTTAAATCAAAATAATACGCCCTTATTTAATGCTCTTTTGGAATATGTTAATAAAGGGAATATTCCCTTTCACGTACCAGGCCACAAAAAAGGAGTTGGTATGGAAAGGCAGTTTAAAGAATTCCTAGGTGATAATGTTTTTAAGATAGATGTAACTTTACTCAAACTGGTTGATAGCTTACATCACCCTACAGGAGTAATTAAAGAAGCTCAGGAGTTGGCAGCGGACGCTTATGGCTCCGATGCATGCTTTTTTTCTATCCAGGGGACAACAGGTGCAGTACAAGCAATGATACTATCTGTTGTAGGTGAAGGAGATAAAATAATAATTCCAAGAAATGTTCATAAATCCGTTACCACAGGAATAATAATGTCAGGCGCTATACCAATATATATGAAACCAGAGTTTAATAAAAGGTTAGGAATAGCTCAAGGAGTTACTCCAGAAACTGTAGCTGAAACTCTGGCTAACCATCCTGACGCTAAAGCTGTATTAATTATTAATCCAACTTATTATGGTGTGGCAACAGATATAAAAAAAATCACTGATATAGTTCACAGCTATAATATGCCATTAATAGTAGACGAAGCCCATGGACCTCATCTAGGTTTCAACGAAAAGTTGCCCCTATCAGCAATGGATGCCGGTGCAGATATGTGCGCTCAAAGCACCCATAAAATTATAGGATCCTTAACTCAAAGTTCCCTCCTTCATGTAAAAAAAGAAAGGATTGATGTAAGGAGGGTTCAACAGATTCTAAATATAATTCAAACTACATCCCCTTCCTATATTTTGATGGCCTCCTTAGATTGCGCAAGAAAACAAATTGCCTTAGAGGGAAAAAAACTTCTTGACAGCACAATAGAATTAGCAAACTATGCTAGAAAAAAAATAAATAATATACAGGGCTTATATTGTTTTGGTGATGATATTTTAGGTGATCCAGGAGTTTATGCTATAGATTCAACTAAAATCACTATAAGTTGCAGAGACTTAGGGATTACAGGCTATCAATTAGACAATATCCTGGCTGATAACTATGGTATTCTAGTAGAATTATCTGACTTATATAACATTCTAGCTGTAGGGTCCTTCGGAGATACAAAAGAAGGGATAGACCAATTAATACAGGCCCTTAAGGAAATAAGCTCCAAGCATATAAAGAAAAAAACTAGGCAACCGGATTTTATAGATATACCAGCCATACCAAAAGCCTTCTTAACTCCTAGACAAGCTTTTAATTCAAGTAAAACTTCTATCAGTTTAAAGGATAGTGTGGGAAGGATAAGCGGTGAATTTTTAATGGCCTATCCGCCAGGGATACCTATACTTTGTCCTGGAGAAATTATTAGTAAAGATATTATTGAATACACAGAAGAATTAAAGGCAGCAGGTTTATATGTGCAAGGCACTGAAGATACTAGTATTGAATATATAAAGGTTGTTAATATATAGGGATATTACTTGACAAAGCCAGATAAAATCTAAAATTTTATATAAAAGCTTATTCTTAGCAAGCTAAGAATAAGCTTTATCAAATTATTTGATTTTCAACTTATTTAAGGGTAGCAATGGTTGCCCCACTGCCTCCTTCAGAATATTCACCTAGCCTGAAGCTCTTTACGTGGGCATGACCTTTTAATAAATCACCTACTGCCTTTCTTAATACTCCTGTGCCTTTACCATGAATTATAGTTACTTCATTAAGGCCGGCCAGGTAAGCTTCGTCCAGATACTTATCTACATTATATATGGCCTCTTCTGCATCCAAGCCCCTTAGGTCTATAGATGTGGCAACCCTTTTTAAGTTAAGATTAACCTCCCTCTTTGTATTTCTTTTAGGAGCAGATGATTGCTTGTTTTCAACTTCTCTTAAATCTCCTATATTAACTGATATTTTCATAATACCAGCCTGCACTTGAAGATCACCTTTAGAGTCTGGACTAGTTAGTACTATAACCTTTTGATTTAATTTTGCTAATAACACCTCTTGGCCAGGCACTACTTTAGTTAGCTTCTTTCCTCTTTCCTCTTCTTTTTCACTTAAATTACTTTCGATACTTTCAATTTTATTCTTCAATTTCTTTCTCTGGGCTTCAATCTTGCTTCTAACGTCGCTATCATAGCCCATTCTCTCAAGTTCACGGATATTCTTAGCAATTTGATCTGCCTCTTCCTTAGCTGCTTTTATTATAGATTTTGCCTCTCTTTGAGCATTGTGCATTATATGGTCTCTATTTTTTTCTATACTTTTAAACTTCTGCTCGTACTTTTCTTTAAACTTTATAGCTTCCGCCTTTAAAGCAGCGGCTTCTCTAGCATTATTCTCCGCTTCAATACTTCTCTTTTGCAGGTTCATAATCAAATCTTCAAAAATTAAGGCATTGCTGGATACATTACTTTTAGCAGTTTCAATTATACCTTCACTTAAACCTAATCTTTTTGATATTTCAAAGGCATTAGATTTTCCTGGCACACCAATAAGAAGTCTATAGGTAGGTTTTAAAGTTTCTACATCAAACTCTACAGAAGCATTTTCAACATGAAGGGTATTTAAAGCATATCCTTTTAACTCACTGTAATGAGTGGTAGCTAGTATCTTACTTCCTCTTTCCATTAAATTCTCCAGGATTGCTACAGCTAGAGCAGCTCCCTCTACTGGGTCTGTACCGGCACCTAATTCATCGAACAAAACAAGACTTTGATCCGTAGCTTTCTCCATAATATAAACAATATTCTTCATATGTGATGAAAAAGTAGAAAGGCTTTGCTCTATACTTTGCTCATCCCCTATATCCGCAAATATATTATCAAAATAGCTAATAGTTGACCCCTCTTCTGCAGGAATCAATAGTCCACTCATAGCCATAATATGAAGAAGTCCTACGGTTTTTAAAGTAACGGTTTTTCCTCCTGTATTAGGCCCGGTTATAATCAAGGAACTGTTCTCACCACCTAAGTAAATAGTACTTGGTACAACTAGCTCTGGATCTATCAATGGATGCCTACCTTCAATTATATAAAAGCTTCCATCCTCTTTTATCATAGGACAAGTTCCTCTAATCTGGCTAGCATATTTGGCCTTTGAAAAAATAAAATCTAGTTCCCATACAATGTTACTATTGCTCTTTATCACAGTAATATTACTATATACCTTCCTAGAAAGGTCAGCTAATATTCTCTGAACCTCTGCCTTTTCTTTAAGGACCAGTTCTCGAATCTCATTATTAAGTTCCACTAAACTCATAGGCTCAATAAATAAGGTGGCTCCGCTAGAACTTTGATCATGAACGATACCTGGAACAGCACCCTTATGTTCTGATTTTACAGGTATAACAAACCTATCCCCTCGGATAGTATACAAACTTTCTTGTAAATACTTAGAATACTTTCGAACTAAATCATTTACCCTATCTCTTACAGAACCATTTTTATTCTTCAACTCTCTTCTAATAGCAAACAAGGCTTCGCTAGCCCTATCACTGATTTCCTCTTCATCAAGAAGGCAATTGAAAATTTCATCTTCCAGTCTTTTTAAAGAAACTAAGCCTTGGCATAAATCCTCTAATACAGGAAAAGCTTCCTCATCTTCTTTTCGGGCTAGATATTCTTTAAAGCTCCTTGAAACTTTTAGTAAGCCTCCGATTCTATATAGCTGCACTGAGCTTAAGTCAGCCCCTTTTTCTGCCCTACTTAAAGCTTCTCTTACATCGTAAATACCTTCAAAAGGGGGGGAACCTTTTTTGGCCAAAAGTTCTAATGCCTCTCTTGTTTCCTGCAACCTTTCTCTGATGTCATAGACATTGTCATAAGGCTTTAATTTATCAATAATTTCCTTGGCTGCAGAAGTTTGGGTGTACATTTTTATCATATCTTTAATTTTATTAAATTCTAATACTCTTAGTGATCTATCCTCCATATTTACCAACTCCCAAAATTGTTTTTACTCTACTCCCCTCTTGTAATGACCTCTAGTGAAGTTCCTTAACTCCAAGCTATCATTCTTTAATATAGCAGATGCTATCTTGTAGCTTTCCTCATAACTTTCATCGATAAAATCATATCTAAAATGACTTACACCTGAATCTCTTAAATCTCTTGCATAGGAGGTTAAATCTAGGGGTAGGCTATTATATATGTGGCTCCTACAGTAAAGGTCATTTCTTATTACAAATTCCATACCCTTTCTATCTCTTAAAGTATATTTTCCTATGCAATTAAGTTTACAATTACTCTCCTGGCTTCTTCCACCCAATACACTACCAACAGCACAATATTCACTTACCATAAGCTCAATTTTACCATAGAGCAAAGCTTGCACTGGTAAATTTTTCGGTAGTACCTTTACCAGATCTTTTATCTCACTACGATTTAATTCTACGCTCAAGGAGGACAAATCACAATATTTATTCATGAAATGAAGGCCTTCACTGTTAAAGATATTTAGTTTGTAGTCCCCAATGCAAAGAGTTTTATCATGAAAATAACTGATCAAGCCTAAATTTGCAGTAATAATACCTTTTATCTTCGACAAATTTTCTTCTACATACCTTATAATAGCTTTTTCCTCAGCTCGCGCTATATTAGGAAGTTTTAAATATATATTAGGAATATTGGAGGTGAAAATCTTCCTTCTATCTAGGTACCTGCTGGCCATATCTATAGCCACCGATGACACCCCTAGATCCTCCATAGCTTTTAATTGCTGGCTACTTGAAACTACAAATAGTTGCTCTGGTAGATCAAGCTTCCTACTTTGGCTATTGTAGCCCTCCCAAGAGCTAATATTATAAGCTTCATAGTCCTTTTCTATAATATCTTCCCCAGCCTTTTGAGAAATAAGCATATCAAGTAGATTTCTTCTTGCTTCATTTATTGAGGCAACACTTATATAACCGTCTTCAAATTGAGAAAAGCTTATCTCACCAATTTCAAAAGGTGTATCCCCTGTCTTCCTTAATTTATCTTCTATAAAGCCTTTAGCTAAAGGACTCTTTAATGCCTTTTCCACCTTAGCACCTTGGCAAAAATACTCTTTACCATTGTATTTAGTATTTATGGATATAGGCTTACCTACAGAAAAGTCTACATTTATGTCTATAGAGATCTTTCTTATATACTTATCCTCATAAGTCTTTCTTATTTCTTCATTTAATTTTATGTCATTAGTCTTATAAAGAAGATCCCCTTTTTTATAAATATTAGGAAACAGTTGAACTTTGTCGCCCTTTTTAGCTGATTTCACTTCCTTACCCTTAGCTGTTATTTTGCTTATAGTGGTACCCTTATCTTCTACTCTAATACCATCACCAGTATGAAGATCACCGTATAGCTCCACTAATCTACTATCTACAGCCTTGCCCAATAAAAGACCTGTATTCTTAGGATACTTATATGCCATCATGTCTCTACCTATATTTCCCCAAAAGTATCCTCTAGAAAAACCTTCTCTATTAAATAACTGAAGGAGTTTTTCCTCTTCCTTACTAGTATCCAGCTTCTTTTGATTATGTAAGTACTCATCTATAACCTTTCTATAAGATGCTACTACACCAGCTACATATTCCGGTTTTTTTAAACGTCCTTCTATTTTAAAAGAAGTAACTCCACTATCAATAATTTCATGGATATTAGAAATGGTGCAAATATCCTTAGGGCTTAACAAAAAACCATGTTTTATTTGCCCACTTTCCTTATCTATAAGATCATAAGGCAACCTACAGGGCTGAGCACACCTCCCCCTGTTGCCGCTTCTACCTCCAATCATACTACTCATAAGACATTGGCCAGAATAACATACACATAGGGCCCCATGTATAAAAACTTCTGTTTCAATTACAGAAGATATGTCTTTAACTTCTTCTATAGATAGCTCTCTAGCCAGCACTATTCTCTTAAAGCCGAGGTCTTTTAGAAATAGACTAGTAGATCTATTGTGGACTGACATCTGTGTTGATGCATGAACTTCTAAGCCAGGAAATCTATTTAGTAATTTATTAGCTAGGCCTATATCTTGAATTATAACACCATCCACACCAATTTTATGAAGGTCCTTTATGTAATCTAAAGCTTGGTATAATTCTTTTTCTTTAATTAGTGTATTTATTGTTATATAAACTTTTACTCCATATCCATGACAATAATCTACTGCTTCAGCTATCTTTTCTAAAGTGAAATTTTTAGCATAAGCTCGAGCGGAGAATTTACTTCCTCCTAAATATATTGCATCTGCTCCGTTATTAACTGCAGCATATAAGCTTTCCATCTCTCCTGTAGGTGCTAACAGTTCTATTTTCCTGTCCATCATTTTCATCTCTCCATTTAGAATTGTGAATTTTCTATCCTTCCTTAACAATAAACGTATTATACAATAAAAAAGTGGCTAATGCCACTTTTTCTACATTAATGTCTTGTAGCTTTCATATAAATCTTTAGTATACTTTTCCCAAGTGAATTTTTCTCTGATTACATTTTTAAACTTACAATCTTTCTTTGCTTTTATTCCTTTTTTTACAGTTTCATATATACTAGCCTCATCATATGGGTTGCAATATAGAGCTCCATCCTGAAAATATTCGTATGCACTACCTTGATTAGTGGAAACAATTTTGCAACCACTGGCAGCAGCCTCTAGAGATGACATTCCTGGTGCTTCTATAAAGCTTGGTAACACATGAAGGCTAGCAAATCTAT
>JAAYTB010000006.1 GCA_012523855.1 Clostridia bacterium | reverse complement strand
TAAAGAAAAGTTCTTTTTTTCTTAGTTCCATTTTATTTGTCAATTATAGATGTAACATAATATAATATAAGTATATAGATGGGCAAATCAAACTACTAATTTAAATTAAAGTTGGATATTTATGAGATAGTAAGGGGTAAGGAGTATGGATATAAAAAAGCTTATGAATCTAATTAAAAAGAATGAAGGACGTAAATTAGATTTTAAATTAATCCTTGATATAGATACAGACTCTGGCAAAAAAGAATTTGCTAAAGATGTGTGTGCCATAGCAAATTCAAGAGGGGGTAGAGGCTATATTATCATTGGTATAGAAGACAAGAGTCGTAGAATAGTTGGCGTTGACATGTCAACCTTCCCAACAGAAGAGCAGTTACAGCAAATTGTTAGTTCCCGCTGTGAACCTCCAATTCCTATTCTAGTAGAAGCAGTATCTTTAGAAGGGAAGCAAGTTGTTGTTATCACTATCTTTAACGGGGAGCAAAGGCCATATCAAGTAAGGGACCATGGTTCCTTTTATATAAGGCGAGGGTCCACCACAGATACAATGAGAAAACAGGAGCTAGTATCAGCCTTCCAAGAAGGTCTGAACCTGAATGTAGAAACATGCCCTATAATAAGAAGTTCCGCTAAGTGTTTAAATCTAGATTTAGTTGATAGGTACTTCAAATCTAAAGGTATAGAAACTAATGATGAGAACCGAGACTTTTTGATGGAAAGTGCTGCTATTACAACTAAAGAAAAAGAGTCTTATAATACTGTAGTAACTTTAGGAGGATTATTAGTCTTTTCTGATATTAATAGCGTATATATACCTCACAATATGGTTAGAATAGTAAATGGAGTTAATTCGGATAAGGCTCCTGTGTCTATAGTACAAGGGAATTTAATGAGTATTATAGATGAAAGTGAAAAAATAATAAAGGAAATTCTGCCCATTAATTATCCTAGTAATGCAATCTTGGAAGGAATAAAAAACGCAGTATTGTATAGAGATTATACTGCTTTTTATGGAGTTATTGAGGTGATCCTCTCTTACAACAGTGTTACTGTAGCCAGCCCTGGAAATTTAATAAGAGACTATATAAATCCCTTCCGAACTTCAGAGTATTTTAAAAGAAACATGTGGATCTATGAAAAGATGATAACCCTAGATGAAAAAAATAGGTTTTTACAAAGTGGTCAGGGTTTTAAAATTATGAAAAAAGCCTTTAGAAATTATGGAAGAGTTAAATTTGTAAACTCTTATGAACTAAACAGTTTTAAGGTAATATATCCAGGGGTGAAAAGGTTTAAATAGAAAAAGTAGCAATTGTAAATAAAATGATAACACTTACATAAATTGATTGAAAAATATTGCGTAAATATTCAGAATATTATATAATTTATATATAATATAGATACCTAAAAATTTAAAAGGGGTGTTTATCATGATTCAGGTATTTTGCGGTAAAAGAGGTTCAGGAAAATCAAAAAGACTTATCTCTATGGCAAACGAAAGTGTAAACAAAGTTAAGGGAAACATTGTTTACATCGACGATGACAAGCGACCCATGCTTGAATTGGACAGAAGAATAAGATTTGTTGCTACTGATGATTTCAACTTAACTAACTATAATAACATCTATGGATTTTTGTGCGGCATGCTTTCTAAGGATTACGATATAGAAGCCATATTTATTGATGGCTTATTTAATATTGTTTCCGGTAATGCAAGTGATGCGGCACATTTGTTTTTGGAATTAGAAAAATTAAGTACAAAATTTGATTTAAAAATCTATATTAATATTAACAGTGAGTGTGAAGAGGTACCAGACTTTATTAAGAAATACGCAGCCTAGTAAAATTTGATTTTGAAAATAAGAGGGTGAATTGCTTTCATAAAAAATTGAAGGCAATTGAAAAGACCATTAAATAATAAAAATGCTAAAGAGCTACTAAGACAGCCTCTTTAGCATTTTTATTGTTGATAAATTTATGTATAAATGTTGATAATTCGTAACTTTAAATATATACTATAAATATTGTTTGTATTATTTTGTGTTAAAAAGTGGAGGTATAAATATGTCTAGTATTTACGATGTTCTTTTAGAACGAGGGTACATAAAACAACTTACCCATGAAGCAGAAATAAAAGAAGTATTAGAAAAGGAAAAGGTAACTTTTTATATAGGTTTTGATCCTACGGCAGACAGTTTACATGTTGGTCATTTCCTGCAAATGATGGTAATGGCTCATATGCAAAGGGCAGGTCATAGGCCAATAGCCTTAATTGGTGGAGGAACTGCTATGATAGGGGATCCTTCTGGCAAGAGCGATATGAGAAAGATGATGACAAGGGAAGAAATTGAACACAACGGAAACTGTTTTAAAGCACAGATGGCCCGACTTGTAGACTTTTCAGAAGGAAAGGCTATGATGGTAAATAATGCAGACTGGCTGTTGGATTTAAATTATGTAAATTTCATTAGAGAAATAGGGGTTCATTTTTCTGTAAATAAGATGCTTACAGCAGAATGCTTTAAGCAGAGGTTAGAAAAGGGGCTTTCTTTTTTAGAATTTAACTATATGTTAATGCAAGGCTATGACTTCTTGGAATTAAACAGAAAGTATGGCTGTGTTATGCAACTTGGCGGTGACGATCAGTGGTCTAACATATTAGCTGGTGTAGATTTAATTCGAAGAAAAGAAGGAAAAGCTGCTTATGGAATGACCTTTACCTTGCTAACAAATAGTGAAGGAAAGAAAATGGGTAAAACAGAACAAGGTGCAGTTTGGTTGGATAAAGAGAAAACTTCTCCATACGACTTTTATCAGTACTGGAGAAACGTTAATGATGCTGATGTGGAAAAGTGTCTAGCACTGTTAACCTTCCTGCCTATGGATGAAGTTAAAAGGCTAGGAGCTCTAGAAGGAGCAGAAATAAATGAAGCTAAAAAAGTACTAGCTTATGAGGTTACAAAGATTATCCATGGAGAAGAAGAAGCTGAAAAGGCAAAATCTGCTGCAGAGGCACTATTCACCGGGGCAGGTAATCTTGAAAATGTACCAACTAGTACAATAAGTAAAGATTCTCTTAATAAGACTGTCCTTGATATTTTAGTTGAACTTAAAATTCTACCTTCAAAGGGAGAAGGAAGAAGACTTATACAGCAAAATGGCCTTAGCCTTAATGATGTAAAAATAACTGATATAAACAGAACTCTAGTGGAAGAAGATTTTAAAGATGGATATGCTCTTATAAGAAGAGGTAAGAAAAAGTATAATAGAATAGTTATTGAATAATAAAATAAGCTTGCAGCAAGTGCAGGCTTATTTTAGTTAGTGAACTAGAAGCTGTAAGTTGAAATTGACTTAATAAATCTTCATAAGTTACGATAATTATATATAAGGACTGTAGTTTATATTTAAAGTGAGCTTGGGGGTGAAACGGTGTCAAGTATAAGAGATATTTCTCAAATTTATAATTCTGCTAATAAAAAAATAACTGGTAAGATTAGCTTTAAAGTAGGGGATAAATTTGCAGCTAAAATTTTGTCCTCTAGTGAGGATGGAAAAGGTATAGTACTGAGAACTGTAGATGGATGGCAATTTCCTGCCATACTAGAAGATGTCATAGGCCTGTTACCAGAGGCCTTAGTTAAGTTCCAGGTCCTGGGCTATGATAATGGGGAAATAAAACTTAAGTTAGTTCCAAAAGAAGAAGGAGATAACACAAAGGCAGAGGAATCCTTGTTGGAGATAGCCAAAGACAATGGCCTAGAAGAAGGAGATCTGGAACTATTAAAAACCATGACAAGATTTTCCATTCCCTTGGAAAGAGAAAATATATCTAAAGTAAAATCCCTAGTAGATTTTCTAAATAAGATAAAAAAAGATCCTGATCAAATAGAAGACTTTATTTTCAAGTACCTAAAAAGCAATCAAATTAACCCTCAAAGCAAAGAGGGTGTTGAAATTGCTAATATTTTACGAAGTTTCTTTGAAGAGTTTAAAGAAATGCCCTTGGAAGAGATTCTTCTTTTTATGGAGAATGAAATTGAATTAACAGAGGATAATATTAAGAGTTTCAAGGAGATTTTTGCCAAGGACCAAGGGTTGAAAAATAGCTTAAAGACCATTACTAACTCTATTAATAGCTTTCTCCAGGAAACTTCCAATAAGTCAATTGTAGATTCTAATGGTTTCTACCAAGAGGAGTTACTTGGAAATGAGGATTTAAGTAAGGAGTTCCTTCAGATCTATTATAAGGAAGCTGAAATGGATGTAGAAATTAATGAAAATTATAAAGATAGTTCTATTAAAACTACTAATAATCAACTAGACTTTGAAAGTAGTGATATAGGAAAAAAACTATTAGCAAATGGTTTTGATGACAAGCTTACTGATCTTATAATGAAAGAACTTCCTGAAAGGTTAAAAGAAAGCCAAGGAAGGGCTAAAATTATAATAAAAGAAGAAGTAGTAGATAAGGTTGTTGAAACTATGAAAGAAACCATTGAAGTGAAGGGTAAACTTGAAGGAAAAGAAATCCTTGATGTTATAAAACACAAGCTCCAAAATAGCCCGGAGTTAAAAGCTATGCTACCTGAAAAGGAGATAGAGGATATATTTCATAGATTAAAGGATAAGAAAGACCTAAATGAGTTAATTAATGTTAAAAGAAATTCAGATACTGCTAATAAGGTTATGGAACAAGTTAAAGAAAAGCTTGAAGAATTAAAAAGTCTGGTTAAGACTATTATAGATACAAAATCAGAAATAGATTCTAAAAGTTGGAGTGGTATACTTAATAATGTGAAAGCCAATATTAATGATATCAAGCTCTTTAATACAATATCCGGTGAATACTATTATATGGACATTCCCATTAAATTTAAAGAGGATGATTATCCTTGTAAGCTAATAATAAAGGATGACAGAAAGAAAGGTAAGAGGATAGATTCAAATAATGTTAAAATGGCAGTGACTATTTCTACTGTAAAGATGGGGAAGATTGATATATACTTAGATATAAAGGATAGAAATATGAAGCTGGATTTTAAATGTGAAGAACAATGGGTAAAAATATTGGATCTGGCAAAAGCAAAACTTTATAAGGTACTGGAAGATAGTAATTATAATGTGTCTATTAATGTTTCGGAAAGAGAAAAAGAAATGAATATTGCAAATTGTAGAGAGTTTTTTCAAGATACTTATAACTCTAATATAAATGTTGTAGTTTAAAGGTGAAGATATGGGGAAAAGAAAAAAAGCAGCAGCTTTACAATATGAAAAAAATTATGACGCTCCAATAGTAACAGCAGCAGGTGTTGGATTTATAGCGGATAAAATTCTTGAAACTGCAAAGGAAAATAAGGTTCCTATAGTGGAAAATCAGGAGTTGGCAGACTTATTAAGCAATGTAGATGTTGATAGTGCTATTCCTGTAGAATTATATGAGGCTGTAGCAGAAATTATAGCTTTTGTAATTGATTTAGATGACAGACTTTAATGGAAGTGGCAAAAATTTCAAAGGGTAGGTGATAAATTGGCACTTTACGCAATATCAGACCTCCACTTATCCCTAAGCTTTGATAAGCCAATGGATGTCTTTGGAGATAATTGGTATCTGCATCATGATAAGATTAAAGATAATTGGTTAGAGCTTGTTAAAGAAGAGGATACGGTATTAATTGCTGGAGATCTATCCTGGTCTATGAAGATGGAAGATGGAATGAAAGAGCTAGATTGGATAGATCAATTACCAGGCAGGAAAATTATAATAAAAGGTAACCATGATTATTGGTGGGGAAGCATTACTAAATTAAACAGCCTCTATGAAAATATGGACTTTATTCAAAATAATTTTTTTACTTATGAAGATTACGCTATATGTGGTACTAGAGGTTGGATTTGTCCAGGCACAGAACGGTTTGAGGACAAGGATTTAAAGATCTACAAAAGGGAAGTAAATAGATTAAAACTTTCACTAGATAGTGCCAGAGAAGCTGGCTATATGAAGATTATTGCCATGCTACATTATCCTCCTACCAATGAAAGGTTTGAAGATTCAGCTTTTACTGATCTCTTTAAAGAATACTCAGTAGAAAAGGTTATTTATGGACACCTTCATGGTCCTTTTTATTATAAGCTATTAAATGGTGAAAGGGACGGTATAGAGTACTTCCTTACCTCCTGTGACTATTTAGATTTTAAGTTAATAAAGTTAATGTAAAATTATAGACCC
>JAAYTB010000196.1 GCA_012523855.1 Clostridia bacterium | reverse complement strand
CTGTCACCTGCACCATTTTTATGTAAATTATTGAATAGATATATGTAGTTATGCGGGAGTGACTCAATGGTAGAGTGTCACCTTGCCAAGGTGAAAGTTGCGGGTTCGAATCCCGTCTTCCGCTCCAAAGAAAACTAGATGATTTCATCTAGTTTTTATTTGTATTTACGAGAAACTTTTATTGCCTAGCAATCGTTTATTACTATTGTTATTCACAGGCTGTGTTCTGTAGAGATTAAAATAAAGGTTTAACTAATTGCAAATGATTAGTATAATACAATTAATATTAAATAAGAATGATTGGAGAGTGCTATATGGAACAAAATATAAACAGTGAAATCATGGATAAATTAACAAAGGTATGCTTGTGTAAAGCCATTCCTAGGTCTAAAATAAAGGCTGCTATAAGAAATGGTGCCCATAGCCTATCGGAAGTACAAAAGGCTACTGGTGCAGGTTCTGGTGGCTGTAAGGGACGAAGATGCTCCCCTAAGATAGAAGGCCTTATAGAAGACTATAAGAAGGGAGAATGGCAGTAAAATCTTTCTTGATTGTATTGATTTTATCGGCTGTTTATACTATAATGAATACCTGAGTGGAACTAAATATAGGCGCTTGTAGCTCAGCTGGATAGAGTTACGGACTTCGAATCCGGAGGTCGGAGGTTCGAATCCTCTCAGGCGCACTTGGAAAGGCCCTTTGGTTTTCAAGGGGCCTTTTGTTTTAAGGACATATAAAGCATCACAAAGTAGAAGAGACGAGCTAAAGTGAATATAGAGGGAGACTGAATGGAATCTGTATAGATGATCTAGTAAGAGTCTAGCTTAAGGTAATTCTAAGTAAGGATTAGAATGAAATTAAGTTAGGCTCTTTTTATTGTCTCTACTGAATCTTGGAATATAGGTCTACACGAAAGTATTACAAGAAAAATAAGAAAAAGAAGATTTTCTTGATTAATATATAGAAGATAAGTCAATAATTAGAAATACTTAACGTATATCACTTGCTTTAATCAATTGATTTAAATAGCTTCTGCTAGTTTTTCACTAGAATAAAAGAAAAAATGAAGATAAAAAGAAAGGAATAGTTTTGTATGGAGTTGGTAATTAATTCGAGAGGAGCCCATGTCTGTAAAGTGGATGAGAGATTTAATGTGTCTATTGGGGGAGTAAAACAAGAGTTTTCAAGCAAAAAAATAGAAAAGATACTTATAACTACATCAGCTACTATAACAACAGATGCCTTAAAGTTAGCTATAGAAAACAATATAGATGTTGTATTTTTAGAGTACAATGGTAAACCCTTTGCTAGAGTTTGGCATTCTAAATTAGGCAGTATTACAACTATTAGAAGAAAGCAGCTGAAATTAATGGATTTGCCTATGGGTACAGCATTAGTTAAGGAATGGATTATTCAAAAGTTAAACAATCAAATAGCCCATTTAAATAAGCTGAAGTTAAATAGAACTGAAGAAAAAGTTACGTACATAAATCAAGGAATTGAAAAAATAGATAGTCATAGAAAGGAAATTGAATTACTTGACAATGTTCCAATAAACAGGATAAGAGGTACAATAGAAGGACATGAAGGTTTTTCTGCTAGAGTATATTTTGAAACACTTGGCAAGTTGATTCCAGATAAATATACATTTAGGGGAAGAAGTAAAAACCCAGCAATGGATCAATTTAATTGCATGTTAAATTATGCCTACGGAATATTATATTCTAGAGTTGAAAGTGCTTGTATAATTGCAGGTTTAGATCCATACATAGGAGTATTGCATACTGATAATTACAACAAGACAGCTTTGGTATTTGACATTATAGAAATGTATAGAGCTTACATGGATGAAATAGTTTTTAGCTTATTTACCAAGAGGAAAGTAAGAAAGGATATGTTTGATGAAATTAAAGGCGGCGGTTTCTGGTTAAATAAATCCGGTAAGCAGCTTCTTGTAGAAGCAGTAAATAATAGCTTTGAAAATAAAATTAAATATAAAGGCAGAACTATAAAACTTGGTAACATAATTCAATTTGATTGCCACAATATCGCAAATAGGATATTAAGTGAGGTGGCATAATGCTTTATTGGGTAATGTATGATATTTCAGATAATAAGCAGAGAAACAGGGCTGTAAAGGCCTGTAAAAATAAAGGTTTGTATAGAGTACAAAAGAGCATATTTCTAGGGGAGTTAAACAAGAATGAAAAAGATGAGTTAAAGATAATTATGGAAAGATTAGTAGATGAGGATACAGATTCTATTTATATTTTCCCTACAAGTTCAGATTTTATTTACGATACAGATATAATTGGTATTGGTTTTGATAAGGAGCTGGTTAGCAATGATGTCGTCTCAAAATTCATTTAGCGAGTTTGAGGAGTATATAACTCCTTCAGAATTGATAGAGCATATATATTGTCCAAGATTTACTTATTTTATGAAGTGTCTTGGTATTCGACAGTATGAGGAACAAAGGTTTAAAGTTCAATTAGGTAGGGAAAAGCATCTGGATAAGAAAACTCAAAATGCAAAGCAGATAAGGAAACGTATTAATGGTGTTAGCAAGGAACAGGAAAAGTATTTAGTATCAAAGAAATATGGAATAAAGGGTATAGTGGATGAAATCTATTTACTAGGGGACGGAAGCTATGCTCCTCTAGATTATAAGTTTGCAGAGTATAAGGACAAAGAGTTTGATACCTATAAAACCCAAATGGGGCTATATAGTTTGATGATTGAAGAGCAATACGAGGCAAAGGTGAATAAGCTCTTTTTAGTATATCTTAGAAGTAAGAGCTTGCTAAAGGAAGTTAAATTTGATGATAAGCTAAGAAGCAAATGTTTTAAATATATAGAAGATTACAAAAGGGTTATAACAGGGGTTTATCCAAAGCCTACTGCTAGCAAGGCTAGGTGTATAGATTGTTGCTATAGAAATATTTGCGAGAAATAAAAAAAGATGCCCAGGTAAACTTCTAGGCATCTATCCTTATTTTAGTGGAATAAATTAATAAATTTAAATTGTATTTCAAAACTTGTTTTAGTGTAGTATAAGTTTTGACAATTTTGTGGTAAAATATACATATAGTAACGAAAAAACTTAATATATTTACATTGTTAAAAGTATAAAAAATCTAATAAGGGTTACGATAATTATGAGAAGAAAAATGGAGGTGAATAGATGGAGGCTATAAGGCAAATAGGAAATCTGAAGTTTAGTGAAATGGAGGGAGGTGATAAATATTTAGAGATATTTACTGAAGATCTTACTAAAGGGGGGAGATACAAGAAGGTTTTAGAAATAGTTGTATCCCTAGAAAATAATATGGCAGTATTCAATGAAATAAGAGAAAGAGAATATGATGATGAATTAAAATTTAAGTATCTTTATAGGTCCGGTTCAAGTAGAGGGATAGACATAACACCCACTGCAAGAATAACAGAACCTAAAAAAACTTATAAAAACAAATTAGTGGCTGCTTATGAGGAAGCTTTGAATAACTGTGATGAAGATTTTCATGAAGAAGAAAAAGAAATAAGAGAAATAGTAACTTGTCTTAAAGAAAATGATAAACTCATAATTAATGAAATTGATAAAATATTTAATAGCTTACCTAAAAAAGAAAGATATTTTGCTTTAACGGTAGTAGTTGAAAAAGATTCAGAAAAAAAGTATATAGGTGACTACCAGGTGTTCAAAGAAAGAATTAGAAATATCCCTGTAAAAAAGTTTTTCTACAGTGAGACCTATAAAAAAGAAGTTAAAAGTACAAATAAGTATTGTTCAGTATGTAATGAATTAAAAGATGAAGTTTATGGATTAGCAAGTCCCTTTCCCTATTACACAATAGACAAACCAGGCTACATATCTGGAAATTTTTCTTATGAGAAGGCCTGGAGGAACTATCCCGTTTGTAAGCAGTGTGCTGTGGAGCTTGAGTTAGGAAAAAGTTACTTGGATGAATACTTGAAGCTACAATTCTATGATAGAAAGTTCTACTTAATTCCTAAATTAATCTATGCAAATCAATTAAAGAAAGTCCTAAGAAAGTATAGAAGTCATTTTAGTAAAGATAATTTTAAACCTGCTAAGGATACTCTGAGTCCAGAGGAAAGAATTTTTGAGTTGTTATCAAAAGAGGAAAATTCAATTACCTTTGATTTAATGTTTATAGAAGAGAAAAATGCGGCACTGAACATACTACTGAACATTGAAGATGTTTATCCATCTACCTTTAGTAGATTATATGGACAATGGCAGGAAATAAAGTCTATGCCTTTCTTTGAGAAGTATTATTACCTAGCTAACTTTGGCTATCTTAATATGCTGTTTGCTACAAAAGAAAACAATAAATATTTTTTGGAAACAATAGATAAGATTATTGGCAAAGGAAAAATAGAGTATAACTTCCTTATAAGATTTATTAATAATAAGTTGCTTGAAGCTTTTATCAGAGAGGAAAAGGGCGAGAATATAAAAGGCGAAGATAATTATAATATCGCTACAATGAGAGCGTATACATTTATTTATTACTTATACAAGCTAAAAAAGTTTAGAAATAAAGGAGAGGATGGTGTAGAGGATATGGTAAGAGAAGAATGGAACATTAAAGATTTTACAAGTAAAGAAGCTGCCTTTGAGGATTTCTTTAATAGTAATAGGGGCTTTTTTGATTCCAATTCAAAAAAAGCTGTATTTATGCTCGGTTACCTAAGCAGAAAGTTGCTTAATTTACAAGCGCAAGAGGAAAACGGGAGAAAGCCTTTTATGAGTAACTTAAATGGGTTAAATCTTAATAAGAGGGATTTAACAAGATTACTGCCGAAGGTACAGGGAAAGTTTCAGGATTATAAGAAAGAATACTACAATCAAGAATTGGAGATTGCTTCAAAGTATTTAATTGAGAGTAATAATTTAGCGGATTTATCTAGCTTAGATGTACCTTTATATTTTTCAATGGGAATGAATATGGAGAGAAGATTTAAATTAAGTAATGAAAGTCATAGTAAAAATGGAGGAGGAAATAGTAATGATAAAAAATAGAAGTGAGTTAGTATTTTTATATGATATTGTGGACAATAATCCTAATGGAGACCCTCTAGATAGTAACAAGCCTCGTATCGATGAGGAAACTGGCATTAATATTGTAACAGAAGTACGTTTGAAGAGGACTATTAGAGACTACCTAAACGAATATAAGGGTAAGGAAATTTTTGTCCGTGAAATCCGGGATAAGGACGATAAAGTTCAAGACGGAAAGACTAGAGCAAAGGATTTTGGAGAAAGTAAAGAAGAGGTAAGCAAAAATGTTTTAGAAAAGTGCATTGATGTTAGATTATTTGGAGCCACAATACCACTAGATAAAGCATCGGTAACTTTTACAGGTCCAGTGCAATTTAATATAGGCAGGTCTTTACATAAGGTTGAGCTTAAAAGAATGAAAGGAACAGGTGCTTTTGCCTCAGGAGCAAAAAAAGACAACAAAACTTTCAGAGAGGAATATATTCTTCCTTATAGTTTAATTGGTTTCTATGGAATAATTAATGAACATGCTGCTGAAAAGACAAATCTATCTCATGAAGATATAGACTTGTTATTAGAAGGCATGTGGAATGGAACAAAAAACTTAATTTCAAGAAGTAAGATTGGGCAACTTCCCAGAATTCTTATAAAAGTTAACTACAAAGAAGATAATTATCATATTGGTGGCTTGTTAAGTAAGTTTAAGCTCAAATCAGAGGTTGAGGATGAAGCTATAAGAGGACCTAAAGACTATTTAGTAGAAGTAGGGGAATTTGTAAATTTACTTAATAGGAATAAAAGCAATATAGATAATTTAGAGTACATCATTGATGAAGATATAAAGTTCTCATGTAACGGTAAGATTGTTAAGTTTGAGGACTGCTTTGAAGGGATAGAAATGAAAAAGATAAGTCTATAGGGTAAGGAGGCTAAACTATGAAATGTTTAGTGTTTGATATATGGGGTGATTATGGACACTTCAGAAAATTTTATACCACATCTTCACCGCTAACATTTTCAATCCCTCCAAGGACAACAGTATGTGGAATTATAGCAGCACTTATTGGTTTGGATAAGGAAGAGTACTTAAAATATTTCACTAAGGATAAGTGCAATATAGCTATACAACTTAACAAGGAAGTTAATAAGACCCGCTTATCTTATAACTTGATTAATACAAAAACTGCTAAGTTGTACAGCCAGATAAAGGATAGGACTCAAGTGACCTTTGAACTGTTACAGGATCCTAGTTACAGAATATATATTAACCATCTAGATAATGAGATATACAGTAAGATAAAGAGCTATCTGGAGGCTAATAAGAATTACTATACTCTTTCAATGGGACTTAGCCAGTTTATTGCAGAATTTAGATATGTAAAGGAAATAGATCTCGAATATAAAGATAATAGTAATGAATTCGTTTATATAAATACTGCTATAGCTTTTGATGAAGATATGGAGATTCAGTTTGAAGAGGGAAAAGAATATTTTAAAGATACCATGCCTAACGAAATGAATGAGGATAGGGTTGTACAAGAGTACAAGAAGGTGCTCTTTGAGAGGAATGGATTGCCGATAAGTTGTAAATGCAATTATTATTCTGGAAATGAAGGTGAAAAGCTTGTGTTCCTATAGTTTAAAGTCTCATGAAAATATGCTACTAATTGAACACTTAAGGTTTGTAGGAAACAGAGCCAAAGACTTAATTCATAAAAAGGACTTGAACTTTAGATATGATAAAGCCTTGCTAGAAAAAGCAGCTGAGGTTATGGGGTTTTCTCATGACCTTGGTAAGGCTACGTCTTATTTTCAGCAATACTTAGATGATATGATTAAATATAAGAAGAGTGATGTTAAAGAAAGGCTTAAAAATCATGCTGCTATTTCAGCCTTAATTTGTTACGAAAATTTAAAAGCATTAAGTGAAGAATTAGCTATCATTGGATATGTAGTTGTAAAAAGACATCATGGTAACTTAAATAATTTTAGATCTGAATGCGTTGGTAGTGGTGTTGAAAAAAGAGAAGAGAAGAAGCTAATTGAAAGTCAATATAAGGCTCTAGATAGTGAGATAATGGATATTTGCAGTAGTTTAGGGTTAAAGCTTCCGGCGGAAAAAGATTTATTAGAGTTAATAGATGAGGTTTATTACAATATTGATGATTATAATGATGACTTAGAGGATAATAAGGATTCAGAAAGATATATTTTATTTAAATATTTATTTTCTGTATTAATTTATGCTGATAAGGAGCATGCCATATTTAGAGAAGAAAATAATATAAAGTACGACCTTTCTGAAAACTTAATAGACCAATATAAGGAAAAGAAATTTGGTTCGGCTGATCCTGAAAATATTAGGAATATTGTTTATGATGATGTGATGGACAGTATAACAAATAGTGATAATCGGATAATGTCTATTACTTTGCCTACTGG
>JAAYTB010000195.1 GCA_012523855.1 Clostridia bacterium | reverse complement strand
CCTGTATGACAAGCTGGTCCTAGCTGATCTACCAGCACTAAGATAGTGTCTCTATCACAGTCTATTTTTATCTCCTTAACAAGCTGAAAATGCCCAGAACTTTCGCCCTTGTTCCAGAGTTTTTGCCTTGAACGGCTATAGAACCAGGTCTTGCCTGTTTCCAAGGTTAGCTTAATGGATTCTTCATTCATATAGGCCAGCATGAGAACTTCCTTACTTTCATAGTGCTGAACTATAGCTGGAATCAAGCCATCCTTATTAAACTTAAGTTTATCCTTTATCATTTTCCCACCTCAATTCATTATAGGCGAACAGGAATATTGGCCTTTGTTAGATATTCTTTTACCTCTTTTATTGTCACTTCCCTATAATGGAATAAGGAAGCTGCTAAGGCTGCAGCTGCTTTCGTTTCTTGGAAAACCTGTGAAAAGTCTTCTAGCTTTCCGCAACCGCCAGAGGCTATTACAGGAATGTTCACACTTTCTGCTACTGCCTTGGTTAATGGAATATCATAGCCATTTTTTGTTCCATCTGCATTCATACTTGTTAGCAGTATTTCCCCTGCTCCAAGCCTTTCAATTTCTCTTGCCCATTCTAGCAGATCTAGGCCTGTATCTATTCTTCCTCCGTTAATGACTACATTCCAGCCACTGCCATCTTGTCGCATCTTTCCATCCACTGCCACTACAATACAGTCACTGCCAAATTTCTCTGCAGCTCTGCTAATTAAATACTTGTCTCTTACTGCTGCAGAGTTAACTGAAACCTTATCTGCCCCAGCTTTTAAAATCTCCTCATAGTCATTTATGTCCCTTATACCCCCTCCTACAGTCAAAGGAATAGATACTTTTTCTGCCGTTCTTGCAACTACATCAATCATGGTGCCTCTGCCTTCATGGGTAGCGCTTATATCTAAAAAAACTAGCTCATCGGCCCCTTGCTCATTATAGTACTGAGCAATTTCCACTGGATCTCCTACGTCTTTTAAATTTACGAAGTTTACGCCCTTAACAACTCTGCCCATATTTACGTCTAAACAAGGAATTATTCTTTTAGTGGCCATATGCTTTACCCTACCTTCCTTATATTTTTAGTGCCTCTGCTAAAGAAAGAGTACCGTCGTAAATAGCCTTTCCCGTTATAGCCCCATAAAGATCCATTGCCTTTAGGGCCTTGATATCTTCTAGATCCTTAATGCCACCAGAAGCAGTTATTTTACAGCTTATTTTTTCTTTTAAGGCTTCTAATTGTTCGAGATTAGGCCCTTTTAAGGTTCCATCCCTGCTTATGTCTGTAAAAATAATATTATCTACCCCAATATCCTCCATCTTAAGAGCAAAATCAATATAGTCAACGTCACTGGTGCTTAACCAGCCTTCTATGCTTACCTTACCATTCTTTGCATCTATGCCTACAGCAATATGGTCTCCAAATTCCCTTACTGCTTCCCTTACCATCTGTGGATTTCTCAAGGCAGCACTGCCTAGTATAACTCTGCTAATACCCTTGTTAATTAGTCTATCAACAGTTTTTAAGTCTCTGATACCGCCTCCAAGTTCCACAGGCACCTTTATCTGAGAAACTACATTAATAATAATATCTTCGTTTATTGTTCTACCTTCTAAGGCACCATCTAGGTCCACCATATGTATATATTCAGCTCCAGTTTCTTGGAACTCTTCTGCTACCTTCACTGGATCCTCTGCTACTTGAGTGGACTTTGAAAAGTCCCCCTGATATAATCTAACACATTTACCTTGCCTAAGATCTATAGCTGGAATAATAATCATTTTATCAACTCCTGAATTTTTTAATATATGGACAACTGCAACTCCCTTATAGTACGCCTTTTGTAGACATAACTCCCTTTATCTTTTCATCTATGGTCATTGCTTCCTTTAAAGCTCTACCAAAAGCCTTAAAAATAGCTTCTGCCTTATGATGATTGTTTTGGCCGTGGATAATCTTTATGTGAAGAGTTATACCTGCATTAAAAGCTAGAGCCCTAAAAAACTCTTCTATCATTTCCGTATCCAGCTCCCCTAGCCTATCAACGGTAAAGTCTCCATCAAAAACCAAGAAGGCTCTTCCGCTTATATCTAGAGATACAAATGCCAGGGTTTCATCCATAGGGGTGTAGGCAGTACCATATCTTTTTATGCTAACCTTATCTCCTAAGGCTTCCTTTATGCATAAGCCTAGAGTAATACCAACATCTTCTACAGTATGGTGGCAGTCAACAAATAAGTCCCCCTTAGCCATTACCTTTAAATCCATTCCTCCATGGACAGCCATAAGGTTTAGCATATGGTCAAAGAAACCTATGCCTGTATCAATATTACATTTTCCTTCCCCATCTATATTTACTTCAACCTTTATATCTGTTTCCTTTGTTTCTCTTTGTTTTTTGGAATATCTGCTCATAAACACTTTGGGCTCAAGCCCTTCCTCCTTTTAACCTTATTTCCCCTAACTTAATATAGAGTTCAAAGCTTGTAAAAGTCTCTTGTTTTCCTCTCTGCTACCAGCATTTATCCTTAAGTTTTCACCGAAATATCGGATGGATATTCCCTGCTTCTTTAAGCCTTCATATATTTCCTTAGCCCTTTCAGCCTTTATATAAACAAAGTTTGAGCTAGTAGGATATAGCTTAAAGCTTTTATTCTGTAGCTTACAAAGTTCCTCATATAGATAGTCTCTTTCTTCCACTATCTTTTTAATATTATCCTTAATAATATCAGGATGTTTTAAAATTACCGAGGCAGCAGCTTGGGACAGAGAATTTACATTGTAAGGTGCCTTTACCTTTTTAAAGTTATTGATTACTAGATCTCCTGCAAGTATAAAGCCTACCCTAGCTGCAGCTAAACCTATAGCCTTAGAACAGGTTCTTAAAACTACTAAATTCTCATACTTTGTAATTAAATCCGCTACAGTTTCTCCATTGAATTCATAATAAGCTTCGTCTACCACTACTAAGGCCTTAGTTTTCTCTACTATTTTTATGATGTCATCCCTGCTAACTACAGTGCCAGTAGGGTTGTTTGGTGTTGAGAAGATTATAACCTTTACCTCTTCATTTTCCGCTACTTCAATGAAATCATCCAGATCAAATTTTAAATCCTCATCTAATTCATACTCATATACATAGGCTCCTAGCAAAGAGGCATAAAACTTATACATAGAGAAATCTGGCTTTAAGGTTAGTACAGCATCTCCACAACTTAAAAATCCATTCATTAAAGTTTGTATAATTTCATCAGAACCGTTGCCTGCTAAAATATAATTTGGATCTACATCAGAGTACTGGCCATACAAACTACACAGGTCTTCTGACTCAGGGTCAGGATATCGGTTATAGAGAACCTTCATCAAAGCATCAGTTAACTCTTCTTTTAAGCTATCAGGAAAATTTAAAAAGCTTTCATTAGCATCTAATTTCACACTATATTCACTTTTATCTACAATATAAGGCTTTATATTGTTTAACTTATCACTAATAACTAATTTTCCCATTACTTTAACCTCACTTTTAATGAATTGGCATGAGCTGTTAGACCTTCAGTTTCTGCTAGCTTAATTGCTTGATCTCCTATTTTCGAGAATCCTTCCTCTGTATAGTATAGGTAGCTTGACTTCTTAACAAAGCTATCTACTGATAGAGGAGAGAAAAACCTTGCAGTACCATTAGTAGGTAAAACGTGATTAGGACCTGCAATATAGTCTCCTAAAGGTTCCGGTGCATAGGCTCCTAAAAATATGGAACCAGCATTTTCTACATCACCCAAATATCTCATAGGTTCATTAACCATTAACTCCAAGTGTTCTGGAGCAATTTCGTTGGCAATTTTTAAAGACTCTTTTTTACTGCTTGTAACAATGATTGCACCATAATCTTCAATAGACTTTGTAATAATGTCCTTCCTGCTCATAGACTTTACTTGGGAATTTAGCTCTTCCCTAACCCTATAGGCTAAATCTAAATCATCTGTTACTAAAATGGCAGAAGACAAGACATCGTGCTCTGCTTGAGACATTAAATCTGCAGCAATATATTTTGCATTAGCATCCTTATCTGCCACAATCAATATTTCACTAGGTCCTGCAATCATATCTATATCCACATTTCCGTACACATTTCTTTTAGCAATAGCTACATAGATATTGCCAGGTCCTACGATTTT
>JAAYTB010000194.1 GCA_012523855.1 Clostridia bacterium | reverse complement strand
TAATTTATTTATATAAGAGATAATCAGTGTTTGAACCTGACAAAGACTAATCAACTAAATAACAAAAGTTACCCATATTGTAGCTATGGAGATGAAGATTACAAGATTTGTTTTTTAAAACTTCTTGGAATTTATTTTGAATTAGTTCGGAAAAAAAGTAAATTTGATTATTCATAATAACAAACCTCCAAATACATATGGGTTATATAAAAGCCAGTGGTCATAACAGCTGGTAATTTGTATAAAGCTATAAAAATCTGTGGTACTTGCATTTATTATAACATATTTTGTATATCAGTTCATAGAATTTAATAGAAAATTAGTCTAATTACTATTAATTGAAATTCATATGGAGATGGGGGATTAATCTTGCTAGTAAATGCGGTTTTTTTGGGACTAGCCACAGGAATGGTTGTTGCTATACCTGTAGGGCCTGCGGCAATTGAATCCATTAGATGGACAATAACAAAGGGCTTTAGAAAGGGCATATTGGTGGTAATAGGGGCATTAACTGTAGATGCTTTGGACGCCATACTCCTTAACTTTGGCCTCTTAAATTGGTTGGAAAATAACGGACCTTTTAAGGCTATATTCTGGATGGCTTCTGGTGCCGCTACCTTTTACATAGGCTATAGAGGAATAAATACAGACCCTACTGTTAACTTGAAGGATCAAGGGGAGGTTTTCCAGAAAAAAGCAGTGTTTAACCATCCTTCCCTTACAGGTTTTGTCATTGCCTTTTCTTATCCTATGACTCATTTTGCTTGGTTTACTTTTAGTACAACCTTCATAAGATATTGGCATGATAAAGGAGGACTTACATATGGAACTTTTGTAGCGTCCATGCTCTTAGGGATGTTTACAACCCTTGCTACAATAAATTATTTAGCCTCCAAAGGTAGGAGAATAATAAAATATAAAGAGAATAACAGGTTAGAAGAAGTGCTACCCTACATAATAGCCTTCCTAGGAGCTATATTTTTTATTAAAGGCTTCATTCATTTTTGTTTTATCTGCCCTATTTTTTTCTAGGGACTATACTAGAAAAATAAGGAAAAGCAGCTTAAACTTAAGCTGCTTTTTTAAAATTTATAATTGCTAGATAAATGGATAGTTACTTTTTACTTTTAAATCTCCATATATATTCTCCGTCCTTATTTAAATAGCCCCAGTCTTGAGGATTTGTCATAACATAAGCAATGCCATTTGTAAAAGGATAGCCAGTAGCCTTATCAAGATTGATTACCATTTTTCCTGAACTATCTATATATCCTCTTTTTTTATTTTGAACAACAAAGGCAAGACCTTCACTAAATTTTTCTGCAGAATCAAACTGATAATCTATAACTAGCCTTCCTTTAGTATCGATATAACCCCATTTTCCATCCCTTTGAACTGCAGCTAAGCCTTGGCTAAATTGTTCTCCCATTACATTTTCTATAACTATAGTCCCTTTCTTGTTAATATAGCCAGTCTTTTCATTGTCTATTACGAAAGCTCTACCATTAGAAAATTGGTAAAGGGAAGTAAAATCCTTATCTATAAGCTTACGGCCTTTTTTATCTATAAAAAACTTTTTGCCATTTTCAGAAACTACAGCAGAACCATTAAGAAAGCTACTGAAGATAGGGTCGTATTTAGCTTCAATAACCATAGTGCCTTTTTTATTAATAAAACCTAGCTTTCCCTCTTTAACTACTGCAGCTAAACCATCTGAAAACCAAGAAGCACTGTGGAATTGGGCTTCGATAACAAGTTTTCCCTTCCTATTAATATAGCCCCATTTCCCTTCCTTTTCCACAGCGGCTAAGCCTTCACTAAAAGAAGCGGCCTTATCATACTGGGGTTCCACAATAAACTTACCTTTTTTATT
>JAAYTB010000193.1 GCA_012523855.1 Clostridia bacterium | reverse complement strand
GTTTGCAAGTATACTATACAATAAGGTATAGCTCAGCAAGGCCATAAGCTGACATATTAGATACATTATGCTTGAAAGGTTTAAGAAAACAGTACTCCCAACACTAGCCAATAGATTGCTTATGATAAAAAATAGGCAAATTCTGTTTTTATCTAAAATTAAGTATTTTCTTTTAAAGAAGACTATGACTAATATAATGGCATAGAATAATAGCAAGCCAAGGTCTGAAACATTCTTTAGGATTGTGAATTTATTTTCGGCATATAGGAAAAATATTGTAGGTTGTACATAGTGAATGATTGCTTGTAGTATAACTACTCCTGATAAAAATAGATAAAAAAACTTTTTTGTCTTGACTTTTTTATTTGCAAAAATTACTGAAAGTAAAATTCCCAGGCCTTGAAAGTAACCGCTGGCCAATACTAACTTTGCAGCTGTATCATAATTAAAATTCTGGTCTAAATTAAGGCAAACTATAGATAAATAAAAGACTGAACTTATTCCAAAGGCAATTCCTGTTAAGGCAAAGCCCTCACCACGAGAATAGTTTTCTTTAATTAGAGCAGTGAAAAGAACTAAGAAACCTAACATGGCTATAAATATGGCAATTAAGTTTGTAAAGACTTCAAAGCTATGAATTCCAATTAGTACAGCTATAATAAGAAAACCAAGGTTCATGTATATATTTTCTACAGCAATTAGATTATCCATGGAATTAGTTAAATGCTTCTTCCTTAAATTCTTTGAATAATTCATCTCTCTCCCAGATGCAAAACCAATAGATAAGCATCTAAGATCTTCACCTTCCTTTCTGAAAATTTAGTAGAAACTTTTCCAATTTATTGTAATTTTTCTACAGAAGGTTACATTTGTCGCTTTTTTTTGCTCATTACTATTATAATAGAAGCATTTTTCAATTTCAACCATATTATGTTATAAGCCAGTAAATTATTTCCTACATTTTTCTCCTTATTTCTATCTTTTTTTTACATTTCTACTTAGGGAATTTATTTAGGTATTTTCTCACTTTTTGATGATTATAAAAAAGTTGAGGAAGAATTTAAGTTTCTATCCTCAACTTTTATCAAAGTACTTTAGTCTATTAAATTGTTTTCTCTTAGGAAATCAATAGCCACCTGTTTTGGGTCTTCATTTAGTTTGTCCACCTTATAGTTTAACTCTCTCATAGTTTCATCATCTATTAGATCAGCAAGCTTGTTTAATATTTCTTCTAGCTCCGGATACTTTTCTATAGTTTCATTTTTAACTAATGGAGCTGCATAGTATGGTGGGAAGAAGCTCTTATCATCTTCTAGTACAACTAAATTAAAGGCCTTTAACAGTCCTTCAGTAGAAAAGGCATCTACTACGTCTGCTTCACCATTCATTAAGGTAGTGTATCTTAAGCCACCATCTACCGCTTCTACAGATTTAAAATTCATATTATAGGTTTTTTCTAGTCCTTCAAGACCATCTTCTCTATTAGCAAATTCAATAGTTGCAGCTAGGACTAATTGGTCACTAACCTTAGCTAGATCAGAATAGGTTTTTAAATCATATTTTTCTGCTAGTTCTGGTCTTACCGCTAGTGTATAGGTGTTGTTAAAACCAACAGGCTTAAGCCAGGTTATACCATATTCCTTATCAAAGTGATCCTTTACTTTGTTATATACCTTGTCTGGATCTGTTTCTGGTTTCTGGTTCATAATATTTACTAGGCCAGTACCGGTGTAGTCTACATACATGTCCAGTTCATGCTCTTTTAAAGCTATGAAGGTAACATTACTTCCCCCTAGGTTTAATCTTCTTTCAACTTCAAGGTCTGTGTGTTCTTCCAAAAGTTCAGCTAGCATATTCCCCATTATTAACTGCTCATTAAAGTTTTTAGAACCAACTACTATAGTTTCCTTCTTGTTAAAGAAAGAAAAGCCTACTGTTGCTATTAATATTATGGCAAGAACTGCTGCTACAGGTTTTAGCACCTTTCTCAAATTCTTGTTTTTTCTTTTTATTGTTCCATCTGCCTTCTTTATTCCTGGCGGGCTTACTAAGTGTTCTATTTTACCTACAAGGAAATCCATAAGCAAGGCTAGTATACATGCAGGAATAGCACCTGCTAATATCATATAGTTGTTTACAGTTTGCACCCCGGAAAAGACCATATAACCTAAACCACCAGCTCCTATAAAGGCAGCTATGGTCATAAGACCAACAGCAGTAACGGCAGATATTCTAATTCCAGCCATTATAACTGGTAAGGCTAGAGGTATTTGAACCTTTCTCAATATTTCACCTTTAGTCATCCCCATACCTTTGGCTGCTTCAATCATATCTGGATTTATGTTTGCTAGTCCAGTGTAGGTGTTCTTTACTATAGGTAGCAAAGAGTATAAGCATACCATCACTATGGCTGGCTTACTTCCTATACCTAGTATAGGGATTAAAAAACCTAAGAGGGCCAAACTTGGTATAGCTTGCATTACATTGGAAAAGCCTAATATAGGTTTAGATAATTTTTTCACTCTAGCTACTATTATCCCTAGAGGAACCCCTAGTAGGACAGATATAAGAACAGCTATTACTGTAAGTTCTATGTGTTCTATTAGTAATGTAAACAGCTGACTTTTACGAGCTGCAACAAATTGCAGAAAGCCTTCATTGGCTACTTGACTACTTAATAAGATATTGCCAAAAAAACTACTCACTAGCTACCACCTCCTCATGAATATATTGTGAGCTTAATACTGCTAGTAAGCTACTTCGAGTAATTAGACCTACCAGACGGCCTTCATCGTCTGTTACTGGTATGTAGGCCACTCCATATTCCTGCATCTTGTTCATAGCGTCTAAAATAGAATCTGCGGCATTTATAGAAATAAGATCTCGTTCCATAATATTGGCTATCTTAATACTTCTATCTGGACTTTTCCTTAAGTCTTTGAAGGTTACTATTCCTTCCAATACCTTCTTCTTATTAACTACCAAGAGGCTGTCCACCTTATTGCTTTTCATAGTTTCTATACCTTGAAGGACAGTTCTTGCAGCACTGATAACTACAGGATTAGCTATCATTATATCCTCAGCTTTAATAAATTCTGGCTGGTTCCAAATTCTATTTTTACCGATAAACTCTTCAACAAAGCCCTGTGAAGGATTCTTAAGCAATTGCTCAGGTTTATCGTATTGTAGAAGTTTTCCATCCTTCATTATTGCCACCTTGTCTCCTAGTTTTAATGCCTCATCCATATCATGGGTAACAAATACTATAGTTTTCTTTAATTCCTGTTGAAGATGGTAAAGCTCATCCTGCAACTGGCTACGAGTTATTGGGTCTAGGGCACTAAAAGGCTCATCCATAAGAATAACATCGGGATTTACCGCAAAAGCTCTAGCAACACCAATTCTCTGCTGCTGCCCTCCACTAAGTTCTGCAGGATACCTATCTATATATTCCTCTGGATCCATACCAACCATTTCTAACAGCTCAATGGTTCTCTCCTTAATTTTATCCTGAGACCATTTCTTTAAATTTGGCACAAGGGCAATATTTTCCCCAACAGTCATATGAGGAAATAAGCCTGTTTGTTGAATTACATATCCAATGTTTCTTCTTAACTCAATAGTATCTTCTTTAGATATGTCCTTGCCATCAACCATTATTTTACCTGAACTAGTTTTTATGAGTTTGTTTATCATTTTTAAAGTTGTAGTCTTACCACAACCACTAGGTCCAATTAAAACCACCAAGTCTCCTTTTTCAATTTTAAAACTCAAGTCGTCAATAACAAGATTATCCTTGTATCGTTTTGTGACTTTCTGGAATTCAATCAAAATTTT
>JAAYTB010000005.1 GCA_012523855.1 Clostridia bacterium | reverse complement strand
ATTAAAAGTACTTATTAAGTCGCTATTTTCCATAGCTTTATTTGTATGAACCTCTGCACTAGTGCTTACTGTACCCTTACTGGAAGTTATAGTCTGATTCATACTGTAGCTTTTACTTTCTGTAGATAGGGTTGAAGGAATAGGCACCTTGTTAAAAATACTGACCACTGAAGGTATAGAATAGGGAAGAACTAGTCTGATAAATACAAGGGCCCATAAGGCATAGGAGAAGGATTTATGAAACTTATTACCTAAAAGCCATCTGATTATAAGAACTACTAGGGCTACTACAGAAGCAGAAATGCTCATTTTAACTATAGGAAGAAAGATATTTTCCATTAAGTTTATTCCTCCTCTCCATACTCTTCAACTATTTTCTTTAACTCTTCTATTTCATCCTTATTAAGCTTTTCCTTTTTTAAAAAGGTAGTGAAAAATAGTCGTAAGGAACCTTCATATATTTTATTAATATGTTCTTCGGTTTCAGCTCTCATAACCTGTTCTCGATTTATTAAGGTAGAAACCACTGCATTTTCGTTTTTTATTGCTCCTCGTTCACAGAGTCTTCGAATAACTGTATAGGTGGTGGATTTTTTCCAACCAAGTTCCTCTTTGGTTAGATTAACTAGCTCTGAGCTAGATATAGGGGAATGCTCCCAGATAATATTCATAAATTTGTATTCTGCATCAAATATCTTAATTGCTTCCATAAAAAATTCACTCCTTTAGTCTAATGCATTAAACCTAATTTTAGTTTAATCTGTTAAACCAACCTTGTCAACAGATATTTTTTATTTAATTTTCTAGAAAGTTAGACTTTGGAATAAGATATCTATATAATTATCTTATGAATTTAATATATGGAAGGATGGTAACAATGGAATTTTTAGAACTAGCCAAAAAGCGTTATGCTGTCCGAAAGTATCAGGATAAAAAGGTAGAAGAGGTAAAGTTAAATAAAATACTAGAAGCTGCTAGGGTTGCTCCTACAGCTGCAAATAGACAGCCACAGAGGTTGATAGTAGTACAGCAGGAAGAAGGCTTAAATAAGCTTAAGAAGGCTGCAAATATATATGGAGCTCCATTAGCCATAATAGTATGTGGAGACAAAGAGGCTGTATGGGTTAGGCAATTAGATGGCAAAGCTGCTAAAGATATAGATGCATCAATAGTCACAGATCATATGATGTTAGAAGCAGCAGATCTTGGTCTTGGTAGCTTGTGGGTATGTGCTTTTAACCCAGATATAATAAGAAAAGAATTCAATCTGCCTGAAAGCATAGAGCCAGTGAATATTTTAGCCATTGGATATGCGGAGGGGGAAGCAGCTTCACCAGATAGACACAATGAGACAAGAAAACCTCTTGAACATATAGTTCGTTACGAAAGTTTTTAAGCTTATAAATTGTTTAAAGCTAAATAATAACTGAGTTTATGCCGTCTGTATAACAGGCGGCATTCTTAATATAAAATAAAAATATTTTACTAGTGCTGTCTAAAAAACTACACTTCTGTCAATAATTCAAAAGATAAAGAAGTTAGTATGGAAAGAGAGAGAATTATAGCTTATAATAAATAAAAAATATGACTAGAAAAAATTCGGAGGCAAAGATGATTGACCAATATATGAATACCTATTCCATTAACACCCTTTTAAGCATACTTCTTATAGCAAATTCAATAGTTTTTCAAAATAAACATCCGGAAATCTTTTCAGAGGGAGAGGATGAAGAGGATGGAAAAATTAATTTAAATATATCAGAAGGAAAGCAAAGAAATGTATTGATTATATTTTTAGCATTCATATTATTTACACCTTATGTGAATATGTTAGTAGCTGCAATTATGGCTGTAAGCACTTTTCTTAATGTATATAAGTACAACAAAAATAGGGAACGCTAGAAAAGTTGGACAAAACCCCTTTATAAATTCAAAGAAGAAGACCTGCTTTGATTTCAGCAAAGTAGGCCTTTTTCTTACTTACTTAAATTCAACAGAGGATATTATCTGTTTTGCATCCTCCTCTGTAAGGTTTGACAGTAATATAGAATATCGAGTTGAGTCATCTGAATAGAAGTCTAAGGATATGTTAGTATCACCAATGCACATAAAGCCTTTAATATCATCAGTTTCAAAATAGTAAATTCCTTTGGCGAAACCTGGCAACATCATACTTTTAACTAATAGACCACCATTATAGGCAGCAATCTTATTAAAGGATGAAGTTAAGCTTAGTTCGCTAGGTTTACAACCGTAGATTGTTTTGAAAAACTCATATTCTGAAGATAAGAGTTCTGTTCCAAAATACTCTTTAACTTTCTTTTCTTCGGAAGGCTTCAAATCCTTAGTTAATTCGTCAGAATATGTATCAGAAGCACCCATATAAGCCACCATCTTCTTATCGTCAAAATCCACTTTTATACTTCCACTAGATGAGTTTGAGATCTTACCATTTTCCAATGGAATAGTAAACTTGATATTACTATCTTCAATTATAGTATGCTTTCCTTCTTTTACTTGGATTGGAGCTAGTTCTATTTTCTTTAGTTCTATAGAAGCCAGTTTATATTCACTAGAAGAATATTTATCCTCAAGCTTCTTTATTAAGAAAAACTTTGTACCAAAGAAGGTGCCTGTCCCAATCAAGATTAAGACAATTAATGATATAATTACTTTTTTAAATGAACTCATAAAATCCCCCATTTACACCATTATTTTTTAAAACTAGACAATATTTTACCATAAATATAATTAATAAGCAATATCATAGGCCAAACATGTAAGTGCTTAGTGCTTTAGAAGAAATATAATTACTATTTCATCTGATACTTTAATTTGAGGATGAAGAGGCACTATTAGCTGCTGCGCTAGAAGCAATTACAGCGGCCATAGCGGCTTGCTGTTGTGCAATAATAATTGCATTAATACTGTTTCCTATAGTAATGTCTAGTAGGCCCTTTTGGTAATCATCTATATAGGAGTTACATACTAAGCTGGCAGCAAACATAGTTCTAATATCTTTACTCATACTCCAAAAACCAAAGCCAGGTTGATTATAAATATAGTCGTAAACTTCTTTTATGTCTGCCACAATTTTATTGATATCAGTAGCTACCAGTGAAATTAAACCAAGAGTGGATAAGCTGTTATAGTGAAGCTTACATCCATTTTCTTTTAATTTATTCCTAATTAAAAGAGCTTTATGGCATTTATCCTGTACAGATTCCTCTCCTAAGGCCAATATATGTGAGAGGGCTTGTAGATAGTTTCCTCGTGAAAATCCTAAGCTATTTAAAAGATTATAACAGTTTTCAATTTTTAAGCAGGTTTCTTCCAAATCTAAATCAGATACAGCTAATATGGCAGCATAGACATAATCATCTTGAGAGGTTAACCAAAAATGATTTTTCTTCATACTGCTATAAAAGCCATTCATTCTTACTATAGAGGAATCCCAATTCTGCTTAGGAACTTCCTTTGC
Organism: Clostridia bacterium; assembly: GCA_012523855.1. Taxonomy (GTDB): domain Bacteria; phylum Bacillota; class Clostridia; order Clostridiales; family Clostridiaceae; genus Clostridium_AU. The sequence continues at coordinate 7,433 of JAAYTB010000005.1, read as the reverse complement.
TATAGTGTAGGCAGCTAAAGGAAGATAGGCGCAGTTTCTAAATCCTGATTTTCTTAATTTTTCATAGAGAAACTGCATGTCCATCCATAGTTTTCTATAGTCATCCTCAAAGCCTAATAAATTGGCCATCATGAATAAATTGTTGCCTCTAAAATAGGATGTCCAAGAAGTTTCCTTTTTTATAAAAGCTATAATTTCCTTTAATCTTTCTGGAAGTACTTCTTTCTCCTTAATAGCATTAGTCATGGCTACAAATTGCTTTACTATACTTCCTTCCCAAAAGAAGTGTTCTTTTAATTGAGAAAAGTTCCTTGACATTAAGTTAACCTTTAACATTAAATCTGGATTCACATAAATCATCCCCTTAACCATATTATAAGTTAAATTATAACATATAATTAAAGATAATTGTATAGTCATGGTTAATATTATTTAATTTATATTATGAAAATATATTGGGAATAAAAGTAAATTATGATATAATTTATAATAAAGCTGCCATTGAAGAGATAATTTATGATATTAGAAAGGTTTGAAGGCTTAGAATTTAGAGAGTAGTACAAGGATAGAAAAAATGGGGAAGGTGACTTATACATGAGATTTATGGCCGGTGGTAGAAGAACAACAGAAGATAATTTTGTAAATCAAGAAAGTTATAACGAAATAGAGTGTAGCTATACTGTTGTTCCAGAGAAACCTGAAAAGGAGATGGTTCAACTGGCAACATATGGACAAGATTCTAGAGGGCTACGCAAATCAGGGAGAATGATTTCCCCAAAAGAGGAGAGAAGCAGATTATTATTAGAACTATTTCTTGAAAATCAAGTTATGCAAGCTAGGCAGGTGAAAGAAGAAGTACAATACAATGATACGCCACAGCCAAGAGAAAGTAGCTATGCAGGGGCAAATCATAACACTAGAGAAATTGTATTAGATATAGCCAATTTTATTAGCCAAAAGGGTTTTGTCTATTCTAATGAAGACGTATTCAATTTTTATCTGGCCTTAAAAACCAAGCCTTTTCTAATTCTTACGGGAATAAGTGGTACTGGCAAAACAAAGCTGGCAAAGCTATTTGCAGAAGCAGTGGGAGCCACTGTAGAAAATGGCAGGTTTAAAATGATTTCGGTCAGACCTGAGTGGAAAGATAGTTCAGAACTTTTTGGCTATAAAAATCAAAATCGGGTTTTTGTTCCAGGACAGTTAACGTCTGTTATAATGGAGGCCATAAAACTTGAAAATAGGAATAAGCCTTATTTTGTATGTCTAGATGATATGAATTTAGCTAAAGTAGAGGATTACCTAAGCCACTATTTAAGCTTAATAGAATCTAGGGAGTTTAAAGGCAGGGATATAATAACCGATAGACTATTTCCAGAGAACTCCCTCGAAGAAGGGTTTTTATACAACAATCTATACTTGCCTGACAATTTATATCTAATTGGAACTGTTAATATGGATAGTGAAGATAATAATTTAAGCAGAAAGGTCCTAGATAGAGCTAATGTTATAGAGCTTTCTCAGGTAAACTTACAGCAATTAAACTTTAGTAGATACACCACTAGCTCTCTTGAAATAGAAAACGACTTTTTAAAAACAAGATTTCTACATATTACCGATGCAATAGAGCAGGATAGAACCTATGTAGAATATATTAACGAAAAGATCATAGCCGTAAATAACATATTAAAAAAGGGAAACAGGGCCTTTGGCTATAGAGTTCGTGATGAAATTATTTTTTATATGCTGGAAAACAAAATCAGCGGTATCATAGAAAATGAAAATGCTGCATTTGATTATGCTATCATGCAAAAAATACTACCCTCTATAAAGGGAAAAGATAGCAAGTTTAAATATGTTCTTATTGAGCTTTATAATTTGTTCAATCCTACAAGGCAAATTTCTGCAGCATCTAATTATGCTGATGATGCAGAAAGGTTTGCAGATTATGCTAGATATAAGAAAAGCGCAAGGAAGATAGCAGAGATGTTGAATAGGTAAAGGATGAATGATTAAAAGAGATTCTATGACCAATTCTAAGGGAATTGTGGCTGAAGTAACAAATTTTGGTGCTACCCTAGTATCCTTAAAAGTGCCAGATAGGACTGGTAGGGTGGAGGATGTAGTTCTTGGTTATGACAAGCTTTTAGATTATGAAAAAAGTAAGAACTGCTTTGGCGGTATTATAGGCCGTTGTGCAAATAGAATAAGCGGTGCATCTATAGAAATAAATGATGTAAAGTATAAGCTTGATAAAAATGAAGGATGCCCTTGTACTTACATACACTAGCAAAGATGGAGAAGGTGGATATCCAGGGAAACTTGATGTAACAGTTATATATTCATTAACGGAAAATAATGAGTTGGTGATAAGTTTATTCCTATAGATAAAAACAAGATACCTACGGGAGAAATCATGGATGTTAAGGGTACACCTATGGATTTTACAAAACCTAAAGCTATAGGAAGTGATCTTCAAGAAGATTATGAGCAAATTAAAGAAGGTTACAATCATACCTGGGTCTTAAACAGCTATGGCAGTCTTTCAGAAAAGGCAGCAGAGCTAGTAGATGAAAACAGTGAAAGAGTAATGGAGATTTATACAACTAAACCGGGCCTGCAATTTAATAGTGGGGGTTTTTTGAAGGAAACTTCTATAGGCAAAGGAAAATGTCTTTATAATGAAAATGGAGGCATATGCCTTGCAACTCAGTTCTTTCCTGACTCTACAAATAACAAAAACTTTCCATGTCCAATACTGAGAGTAGGAGAAGAATATAAGCATACTACTATATATAAGTTTATATAAATTATGAGCCACTTATGGTTTTTTATTATTCCTTATAGGTGTTGTCAAAGAAACTTAAATTAGTCGTTTTTTAGTTTTTCTTGTAAATTTCTAAAATCTAGTATATCATTAAGGTTAGATGATATTTGTGGAGAGGTGACCTCAGTGGCAACAATACGTGATATAGCTAAGCTGGCAAAAGTATCGGCATCAACGGTGTCTAGAGTAATAAACGATGACCCTAGAATTTCCGAAAAAACTAAGAAAAAAGTAAAAAAAATAATAGAGGAAATGCACTATATACCCAATAGTATGGCAAAGCAACTTGTGATGAAAACAAGTTTTAGTATAGGCTTTTTATTTAATTCCCATATTAATAGTTTGCCTTTGGACTATTATTTTTATAATATGATAGGTGGATTGCAAAGTGTTATCTTTTCTAACAATTATGAATTAACAATTTGTGATTTTAGCTACTTAAAGCCTTCAGAAAACCTATTGGAAAGGTTTGTTTACAATAAAAGAGTGGATGGAGTAGTTTTACACTCCTCATTAGTTAATAGTGAAATTATTCAGCGTTTAAATGAAATCCAATTTCCTTATGTGGTTATAGGGAATAGTAACCTTGACTTTTGTAGTACTTGGGTAGATATTGATAATAATTTTGCAGGAAAATTAGCATGCAAGCACATGCTAGACAGGGGATATAAGAAAATAGCCTTTATTGGGGGAACAACTACAGAAACTGTGTCAAATCAACGTATTGAAGGCTATAAGAGCCAGTTGAAAAGTTCGAAAATGCCAGTATTTCCTGAATATATTATGCACGGTATGGGAACCGATGAAGATGGATACCAGTGTATGAAAAAGCTTTTGCAGCTAGATTCTATGCCGGATGCTGTAATTTGCATAAATGATTATACTGCCTATGGTGTTATTAAAGCGCTTAAGGAAACAAATTTAAAACTGCCAGAGGAAGTGGGAATAATTACTTTTGATAATTTCCCACTAGCTCCTTATATGACACCTTCACTTACCTCTATAGACATAGACACCTTTAAGCTTGGTGAAAGAGCTGGTGAATTGATTATGGAAAAGGTTAAGGGAGATAAGTTTGATAAGCATGAAAGGATAAGTCCTGGTATTATTATTAGGGACTCAACAGCAAGGGACAAAAATTCTGATCTTTAGAAGTAAATAATAATTTTTTAATAAAGGTGGTAGAAATACCACCTTTTTTTACTTTGAAAATAAATTAATATACTAATCTGGTAATTAATGTTATAATATTATAGTGCAATATAATAAAATGGAGGTGTAAAATTATGAAAGGAAAAATTGCACTATCAATAATGGTTGCATTTATTTTATCTGCATTAATGATGCCAGTGAAGGCCAAGGCTAGTAGCGATGAATTTACTCAGAAGATAAATGCTTACGGGCAAAATTATAAAAAAGATGATCCATTTTCGATAGCTGATGATTTATTAAAGAATGGTTTGGATAAAGAAGAGTTGCAGGAGGCTGCAAAGAAAGTTAAAGAGGTAGCAGATGATATTGTGGATAAAACTGTAGATTCTGAAAAAATAAAAGAAACTATAGAAAAGTCATCGCCTATTATAAGCATTTTAAGCTATGTCCAAGAACAGGTATATGTGGATGAGTTTAAGCTAATGGGCGTGGTAACTGCTGCTAATCAAGTATATGTAAATGGACAGAGGGCAAAAGTAGAGAACAGCAGTACAGGACGTGGAGTATATTTTGAGCAAATGGTTAAATTAAACTATGGGGATAATGTTATAAAAATTACTGCAGTAGACGAGAATGGCAATGAAAGTACAAAGGAAATAAAGATTAGAAGAGCTAGTGATAATGCCCAAGACAGCAAGGCACCTATTGTGAAAGTCATTGACCTGTCAGATGGTGATGTGATTAATGGAGAAACTGAATTTAAGCTGGAAGTTCAAGATGATAGCGAATATTTTATAAAAGTATTTGCAGGAAATAAAACTCTTATAGAAACTGCTAAAAACACATATAAGATAGACGGATCTATATTAGTGGAAGGCAACAATGAAATTATAGTAGATGCACAAGATAAATGGGGTAATTCTACATTGGTAAAAATAGTAGTAAAGTTTGAAAAAACCAGTAAGAATACTGATGATGATAAAGGCTCTGATAATGAGGATAAAGATGAGCAGAAAGATGAACAGAAGGATGTAGAGAATGACCAGAAAGATAGTGATCAAAAGGATGAAAAGACTAATGATACCAAGGATAAGAATGAGGATGGAAAAGAGACAGCAGCTAGTGGAAGGTTGCCTAAAACTGGAGGTTTTGCAGATTTTAAACTACTTGCCATTATCGGCGGAGTACTTATCCTTTTAGGAGCAGCATTAGTGGTGATTAAAAGAAAAAGAATGAAGAACTAAAAAGTAAAAGTTAAGGGCTAGGCCATATTATTGCTTAGCCCTTAAGACCATTCTAGGATATTTTAAATTTATCCACTAATTGAGAAAGTCTATCTGCTAGTTCAGCTGTACTTTGAGCTTGATCTGTTACTTCGTTTACAGCAGCACAGGTTTGTTCAAGACTGATTAATATATTTTCTGTGCTCGCAGAAGAGTCTTTGGAAACAACCGTAGCAGTTTGAATTACTTTTTCTACATTGTTTACGCTATTATTTATGTTCTTAGCCGCTTCTGATAAATTTTGAGACATCTCTTTAAGAAGCAAAGCGTCATCTCCATACATAGTACCTACCTGGATCATAGTAGTATAATCTGGCTTAACCTTGTTATCTATGAAAGATAGTATCTCCTGAGCGTTAACAACTAAAGTTTCAATGACATTTTCAATTTGATTTACTAATGCATTTATAGTGCTAACAGATTGTGAAGACTTATCTGCTAATTTCCTAACTTCTCCGGCAACTACTGCGAAACCTCTACCTGCTTCGCCAGCCCTAGCAGCTTCAATAGATGCATTTAATGAAAGTAGATTTGTTTGTTCTGCAATATCTTTTATGGTATTTACCATCTTAGTAATTTCTTTAACTACTTTTGTATCTTCTATAGCTTTCTTAATATTTTCTTCCTTTTCATCATATAAAGCGTAGGCTTCTTGTGAAGATTTATCTGCTGATTCCTTAACCTCTATAGCATTGTTCATTATAGTAAGGGCAGATTCTTCTCCGTTAAGGGCCCTAGTTGTTAATTCTTCTGTCAATGTGCCTATTTCTGAAGTTGTAATTTTAGCTTGTTCTGTAGATTTTGACAATTCTACACCTTGTCCTACTATAGTTTGTGTAGAAGCCTTTATTGTATCCACTGTAGCCAAGATCTCTTCCATAGTTGCACTAAGCTCTGTACTAGAAGCTGTTAATTCCTCAATACCTAGATTTAATTCATTAACAAGACTACTTACATTGTCTGAAGCCTTATTTAAAGATAGACACATTTCATCTAATTCATCATTACCTTCAACTTCAATTTTATTTGATAAGTCTCCAGCACTTAAAGCGACAGCAAAGTTAAGAACTTTCTTAATTTTAGAAGTTATTCCCCTAACAATCAATGTACCTATTATGAAGGAAAGAATAGAACCCATAGCGATAATCACTAATAAAACAATCAGGGAGCTTATATAGGTTGTCCTGTTTTCTTTATTTTTCACAGTAGCACTATTAAAGTTTTCATTTTGCATTGCTGTTATTCCATCTTCTATACTATTCTTGGAAATTACAGTGTAAACGTTGTTATATTTCATTCGGGCGCTGGAATAATCTGAATTTTCGCAGTCTGTTATGATTTCCTCCCTAGTGGTGTTATAAAGATCTAATTTGGACTTAACATTGTCTTCATAGAGTTCCTTCTCAGCATCAGAATGAAAAGGGATTGCCTCATATTCTTTGAATAACTTTTCGTTTTCTTCTGCTAATTTATTTATGTACTTTGACAATTCAGGGATTTCAACTTGATTATCCTCTTGAATTAACCTTTCCATGGTAGCTCTAATATCAATTACATTACCTCTAATAGTAGCAAGTCTGCTGTAGGATTCTAAATTAATATCGTAGACAAAGAGGCCGTTATTAAAGATTTTAGACATATTTAGAAAGCCTACTAAGCCTACAAGAAGTAAAAATAAGGTGCCGGTGATAAAAGATATCTTTAACTTCTGAGATATTTTGAAGTTTTTAGATAGTTTCGGAAAGGATTTAAAATTTCTTGATTTATTTGATCTTTTTGTTGATTCCCTTAGTTTTCTTCTTTTCTTAGATTTTGGCGATGTTTTTAACTTTTTTGATAGTTTTAACTTTGGCGAGGATTTCGACGAAGATTTTAATTTAGAGAATAATTTTATATTTTTAAAAATGATAAACACCCCCGGTCATTAGTTTTATTTGTAGTGTCTATAGAACTGTAATCGTATAATTAATTCTATCATAATTAAGAAAAAAAAGGAATGTTATGACGAAAAAAAATGAAATATAAGTTTTGATTACAATAATTAAAGTTTATATCAAAGTTTTTTATTTAAAAGTAACATAAAGTTAACAAAAAATAATTGCTAATAAATGGTAAATATTGTATATTGGATATATAAGGAAATTAGGAGGGGACAAATGAAGAAGATTACT
>JAAYTB010000038.1 GCA_012523855.1 Clostridia bacterium | reverse complement strand
TTTATGCCACTTTTTGTTTATTATTATTTAATAGTGAAATACTATAGATATTCCCTATATATAGACTATAAGTTAAATATTTGACAATATAATTACTATAACGTAATATATGAATATATAAATAGAAAAAATTTCAAGAAGAGGGATAGTTGATGGAAGTTAATTTTGAAAAATTAGAAGAAGTTAGTGAATTGTTAAAGGTCCTAGCTCATCCTGTTAGGCTCTGTATAGTAAATGGACTCTTAAAAAAAGGGGAATGTAATGTTAGTCATATGCAACACTGCCTTGATCTACCACAGTCTACTGTATCTCAGCATTTGCAAAAATTAAAGACTGCCGGGCTTATTAAAGGGGAAAGAAAAGGCCTAGAAATAATTTATAGGTTGGTAGATGAAAGAGTGGCTAAAATTATTGAGCTTTTAATAAGTGAAGAATAATAACTTAATTAATGTTTTGGAGGTTTTAAAATGGGTAAAAAAGTTTTAATAGTGGGCGGAGTGGCTGGAGGAGCTTCTGCTGCCGCTAGAATTAGAAGACTGGATGAAGAAGCGGAAATTGTTATCTTTGAAAGGGATGAATATATATCCTTTGCTAATTGTGGCTTACCCTATTATATCGGTGGCAGTATTAAAGATAGGGAAAAGTTACTAGTACAGACTCCGGAAGCAATGAGAAGAAGATTTAGAATTGATGTTAGAATTAATAGCCAGGTCACTTCTGTTAATACAGAGGAGAAAAAGGTAAAGGTAAGGACCAAAAAGGGAGAAGAGTATGAAGAAACTTATGATTACCTCTTGTTATCTCCAGGAGCAAGGCCTCTAAGACCAGGGATTCCAGGAATAGAAAGTGAAAAAATATTTACATTAAGAAATATAGCAGACACAGATAAAATAAAGGCACTTGTTGATAGCAAAGACATAAGAAAAGCAGTGGTAATCGGCGGTGGATATATAGGAGTTGAAATGGCTGAAAACCTTGTTGAGAGGGGATTAGAAGTAACCCTTGTTGAGGCAACTCAGCATATACTAGCCCCCTTTGATGGGGAAATGTCAGCCATGGCAGAAAAGGAATTAGTGGACCATGGAGTGAATTTAATACTAAATGATGGAGTAAAAGCCTTTGAGGAAAAGGATAAAACCTTGGAAGTTATATTGGCCAGCGGTACAGTGGTAGAGGCTGATATGGTTATATTAGCTATTGGAGTAGCACCAGATACTGCCTTCTTAAAGGATAGTGGAATTGAGCTAGGAGAGAGAGGACATATAATAACAGACCAGAATATGCGAACTAATGTTGAGGGAGTTTATGCTGTTGGTGATGCTGTTTTGGTAAGTGACTTTGTTACTGAACAAAAGGCAGCCATACCTTTAGCTGGTCCTGCAAATAGGCAAGGAAGAATAGCAGCAGACAACATATGTGGCCTTGATTCTAGCTATAAGGGAAGTCAGGGAACTTCCATAATAAAAATCTTTGATATGACAGCAGCCAGTACTGGAGCTAATGAAAGAACCTTAAGAAAATATAAGATTCCCTATAAGGTAATATATGTTCATCCTAGCTCCCATGCAACTTATTATCCAGGAGCTAGTCAGTTGTCTATTAAGTTAATATTTAATGATGAAGGTAGAATTTTAGGAGCTCAAGTTATAGGTTATGAGGGAGTAGATAAAACAATAGATGTCTTTGCAACAGTAATGAGGCTTAAGGGTACCATTTACCATTTAACTGAGCTAGAGTTAGCCTATGCACCACCATACTCTTCTGCCAAGTCTCCAGCTAATATGGCAGGCTTTGTAGCTGAAAATGTGTTACAGGGAAGAATGGAAGTATTCAGTTGGCAAGACTTGGACAGTGAGTTAAATAACAAGGACTCCCAATTAATAGACGTAAGAACTGAAATAGAATATGAAAATGGACATCTAGACAATTCTATCCTTATTCCAGTAGATGAATTAAGGGATAGGCTAGATGAATTAGACAAGGATAAAGAGCTATTACTTTACTGCCAGGTAGGATTAAGAGGCTATATTGCCTCAAGGATCTTAGAGCAAAATGGATTTAAGGTAAAAAATATGACAGGTGGATATAGATCATGTTCTACTGGGGAGGTTAAAGATAAAATTAAATAGTTTATAAATTTTAGGCTTGCCCTTAGTTTTCCTAAGGGCAAGCCTCTTTAAGTATCAGTAGCACCCTATTAAATTGATTTACTTACCTCTGAAAAGTGATCTGAAAAAACCAGTTTTTTTATTGGATTTATCATTATCTTCGGAAGCTTCTTCTTCTTTTTTACTTTCTCTAATTAAATCCTTTTGATCCCTAGCTAAGTCCTTGAGCTTAGGGGATACCGAAGGAGTTGTAATTACTTTACTAAACCATTGCATTGCCTTGCTGAAATCTCCAACTCTTCTACTAAGTTCTCCTATTAAATACATAGTTGTGTATCTATCCATGCCGTAAATGGGGAAACCTTCCTCTAAGTAAGCATATTCTAAGCCTTCTAAAGCTTGCTTTAAGAACTCGGTTTCATTCTTTTCATCCCCTTTAAGTCTGTACATCCAAGCGATTTTTAGGCAATTCATGGCCTTGTTGCTATGTTTTGAGTTCATGGCTACATAATTCAATAAAGATAATTTGTATCGTTCTATGGCTATATCTACGTCATATACTTGTGGGTAGATTCTTCCACGCCAACGGGGGCTTATTTTTTCTCTTATACTTTCTATCTGGTAGTTTTTAATATTTGGAAAATCCTTTTTCATAGCGGCATATCCACATATATTACAAATCCAAACATCATAGAAGTAGGGATTAATATTTGAGTATCTTATAAAAAGATCAGAATCCTTTTTTAACATTCTTGGTGCAGAAACTTTTACTGACCTTGCTAGAAAAGTATCTTCACAAACAGGACACTTTATTTTCCTGTCATACAATAATTCCATTTCCTTATCTATTAGGTCTTGGGCAGAAATTTTTTGTTTTTCTTCATTATCTTCTTTTTTCTGTTCTTGCTTTGGCTCTTCTTCGTAAAGATTTATATCCTTAATGTCTCCAAAACCTAACTTTTCCATATCAGAAAAAAGGTTGTTAGATTCATTACTCATATTTTCACTCCTAGCTGTTAAACGAAATACTTATAATATTAGTAATACTTCGTTGTATTGTATTTGATTTTATTATAAAGTATAAATAGGTCGAAAATCAAATTTTAATGTTAGAATTATGATTTTATATATTTTTTTGATATAATATATGTTGCAGTAACATCAGAGGTGGTTAATATGGCTATTAGAGAATGGAAGGTTTTCTTAACTCCCTATGAACAAGCAGTAGATGAGTTGAAAATTAAGTTTAGGAGTATAAGAAAAGAGTTTAGAAGAAAAAAAGAATATTCACCTATTGAATTTGTCACTGGAAGAGTTAAAGAGGTAGCTTCCATATTAGAAAAGGCAAATAAATTTAATATACCTTTAGATAGGATTCAATATGAAATGGAAGACATAGCTGGTATTAGAATCATGTGTCAATTTGTTGATGATATAAGTAAAGTAGTGGAGCTTATAAGAAAAAGAAAAGATATGACCTTGCTTTACGAAAAGGATTATGTTACTAATGTTAAGCCTAGTGGCTACAGAAGTTATCATATGGTAATAAAATATCAAGTTAATATGTCAGATGGTCCCCATGATATCCTTGCTGAATTTCAAATAAGAACTTTAGGAATGAATTTTTGGGCTACCACAGAACATTCCCTAAATTATAAGTATAAGCATAATATTCCAGAGGATATACGTCTCAAATTGAAATTAGCAGCAGATTCCGCCTTTTTATTGGATGAACAAATGCTTGAAATTAAGGATGAAATTAAAGATGCCCAAAAGCTCTTTGAGATAAAATCTGATTTGATTTCCGATATAATGAATAATATACTAACCCTGTCTTCTATGGGAAAAATAGGAGAATATTCAAGGTATCAAAATACCTTGAATAGACTAATTGAAGAAGGGGAAGTATCAGAATTAAATAATCTACTAGATGCTACACAGAAAAGTATAGAAAAATTCAAAGACAACTAAAATATTTGAAAACAAAAAAGTGATTAAAAACCACTTTTTTGTTTTTAATGGCAGCCAGAGCAAGTGCCACAGCCTCCATCGTCAGCTCCTAGTAATGGTCTTAAAGTAAGACCTCTATGGTTATTTTCTTCTGAAGATAGTATTACAAAACCAGCAAATTCTTCTTGGATCTCCTTATTACAGATGAAGGTTATGTCATTAACTTTTTCAACAAGATCTCCTTCTTTAGGACTATCTATGCTGATATTAAAAACTGGTCCGCCGCAACCATTGCCAGCAAAGTTAATTCTTATGTTATACTCCTCGATGTTATTTTCGTCTAAAAAGCCCTTAAATTCCTTGTAGGCTTCTTGGCTAATATCTATAAGTTTCATTAAATCACCTCATTGAAAATAATTATTAATTAAAAATGCTATACTATAGTTATATACCTTATCGGGGTATTTTGCAATAGTTTTATTAAAAAAAGCACCTTGCGGTGCTTTTTTTATTTTACAACTATATTAACAAGTCGGCCTTTGATTACTATAACCTTAATTATAGTTTTGCCTTCTATAGCAGCTTTTATACTAGGGTCTTCTACTGCAGCTGTTTTTATGTCTTCTTCACTTAGGTCTGCAGCAATCATAATCCTATTTTTAATTTTGCCGTTTACCTGTACAGCAATTTCTACTTCGTCCTTAATTAAGGCAGAAGGATCGAAAAGAGGCCATTTTTTGTTGAATACAGAATAATCACTATCATCTTCACTTGGATTTAGAGTATTCCACATTTCTTCAGCGAAGTGTGGAGCAAAAGGAGCTAGTAGCTTAATATAATCTTCTATAGCTTCCTTTAGGAAACTAGTATTTTTATCAGCTATAGCTAGATATTTAGAAAGGGCATTGGTGAATTCCATCATTCTAGCAATAGCAGTATTAAATTGTAGCTTTTCTGCATCTTCTGTTACTCCCTTTATGGCATTGTGCCTCCAGTAGTTTAATTCCTTTTCAGCCTTATCTATAGTAGTTTTTGAACCACCAGCCTTAACAGCTTCAATGGAGTTATCTAAAACTCTTTCTGCCCTGTCTACGAATCTGGATATGGACTTAATACCGTCATCACTCCAAGCTCCTCCTTCTTCGTAGGCAAAACCAAACATTAAATACAGTCTGAAAACGTCAGAGCCGTACTGGGATATATAGTCATCAGGTGATATAGTATTTCCTTTTGATTTACTCATTTTATGTCCATCAGGTCCTAAGATCAAGCCTTGATGAGTTAATGAAAGGAAAGGTTCATCAAAGTTTAAATATCCCATGTCTCTTAAAGCTTTAGTGATGAATCTTGCGTAAAGGAGATGCATGCAGGCATGCTCTGGGCCTCCAACATATTTATCTACTGGTAGTATCTTATTAATTAGGTCTGAATCAAAAGCTTTTTCCCTATTTCTATTATCAGGATATCTTAAATAGTACCAGGATGAACATACGAAGGTGTCAAGAGTATCTGGGTCCCTTAAGGCCTCTCCGCCGCATTTAGGACAAGTGGTATGGATAAATTCATCACATTTAGCTAAAGGAGATTTACCATCTGGTGCAAATTCAACGTCATAAGGAAGTTCTACAGGTAATTGTTCTTCAGGTACTGCTACGGTACCACATTTCTCACAATGAACTATTGGAATAGGAGCTCCCCAATATCTTTGTCTAGATACCAGCCAGTCTCTTAAACGATAATTAACTTTCTTAGTTCCTAAATTCATTTTCTCAAGTTTTGCCACTATGGCTTCTCTAGCTTCTGCTGAGGATAGACCGTTAAATTCACCGCTGTTAACTAAGGTTCCATCATCGGTGAACAGTTCTTCACTTCCTCCGTCTATAACTTTTTCAATAGGTAAATTGAATTTTTCAGCGAAAGCATGGTCTCTTTCATCGTGGGCAGGAACTGCCATTACTGCTCCTGTACCGTAAGTAGCTAAAACATAGTCGGCCACCCAAATAGGAACCTCTTTACCGTTAATAGGGTTTATAGCATAGGAGCCAGTGAAAACTCCAGTCTTTTCCCTAGTGAGGGACTGTCTTTCTATATCTGTTTGTTTTTTAGCAGCTTCCTTATAAGCCTCAACTTGCTCTTTGTAGTCCTTAGTTGTAATTTCATCCACTAAAGGATTTTCAGGTGCCAATACAACGTAGGTAACACCGAAAAGGGTATCTACTCTTGTGGTGAAGACATTAAAGTTTAAATCTTTATCAGCAACCTTAAAGGTTACTTCTGAACCAACGGACTTTCCAATCCAGTGCTTTTGCATGGACTTGGTTTTTTCTGGCCAATCAAGGTCATCTAACATTTCCAAGAGCTCATCAGCATAATCAGTAATCTTTAAGAACCATTGTGTAAGATCCTTCTTTGTTACGTTAGTGCCACATCTTTCACAAGCTTCCTCAACTACCTGTTCGTTGGCTAAAACTGTATTACAACTAGGACACCAGTTAACAGGAGCTTTTTTTCTATAGGCTAAGCCCTTTTCGTAAAGTTTTAAGAAAAGCCATTGTGTCCATTTATAATAATCAGGAGCACAGGTAACTAGTTCGTTTTCCCAATTAAACATAGCACCCATAGCCTTAAGTTGTTTTTCCATAGTTTCAATGTTTTTAAAAGTAGAATCCTTTGGATGAATTCCTGTTTTGATGGCATAATTTTCTGCTGGTAAACCAAAGGCATCAAAACCCATAGGTTGGAAAACATTATAGCCTTGCATTCTCTTCATTCGTGCCCAAGAGTCTACAGGACCGTAATTGAACCAATGACCTGCGTGAAGATTGCTGCCAGAAGGGTAAGAAAACATCTCCAAAACATAAAGTTTTTCTCCATCCTTATTGGGATCAAAATTATAAATTTTTGTTTCATCCCATTTGTTTTGCCATTTCTTATCGATACTTGTGCTATATCTGGCCATTTTTTATCCTCCTTAGATAATTTATTTAATAATTAAATTTATTTTTTGCAGAAGTTTGAAAGAGATATAAATAAAAAAAAGCCCTTCGTCTCATAAGAGACGAAAGACACTTCCGCGGTACCACTCTAATTAGGCTTAAAGCCTCACTCTGCGCTAATAACGGGCTTACCCGTGATTGACTAATTCTACCTAGTAAAAGGGAAGGTTCATCAATCAATACTCCAAGGCGAGTTCATATAAGTGCTACACTGCCTTTCACCAACCGACAGCTCTCTAAAGTAGCCATTACACTACTACTCCTTATCAAAGCATTTAAATTATGGAATTTGATTCTATTATATGTTAAAGAATAGGTTGCGTCAACTGAATTACTATAGAGAAATAAAAAAAGATTTGATTGCTCAAATCTCTTTTTGGCTGCCCAGGCTGGATTCGAACCAACACAGTGCCTGCTCCAGAGGCAGGTGCCTTACCCTTTGGCTACTGGGCATCGCCGACAATAAGTATTATATCACTTTTAGATTAAGAGTCAATAACTTTTTAAAACTTTTTTCTTATCTTAGAATTTGTCTATAAATGGAAGGTTCTAAGAAAATATAAAGAAAACCATTGAAACAACTATAGCTTAGGAGTAATGCCTCTCTCTTTTAATATTTGAAATATGGACTTAGAGCTAGTGTCTGACATTTTATAGCCTAGCAATTTAACAATTTCTATTAGCTCATCTTCCTTTTCCGTTTCAATTTCTATATAGGGGAAGGGGCAAAAATTCTTATCGTTTATATCGATTTCTACTAAAGAATTTTTATACTTATAGCTTTCACGATATTTCTCTATTGTTTGAACAAGTTCTAAGCCAAGAGAATAGAATATATTTTCAGCCATAGGGCCATTATCTACTAAAACTTCATTTTCTTCCATAATTTTATACTTTTCTTGGCTAATCATCTTTTTTGTAGTCATATAACAAAATTCCTTCTTATTGAGCAGGTCTTCTACTATACGTATTCGTGCATAACCTTTTTTCCTTAAAAGTCGCCTGTCAGGGTAATCAAATATTTTATTTACTTGATTTTCTTCTTTCACCTTTTGGCCACCAGCTTGCAATATAGTTTTTCTTATAAAATCCACATCGATATCTAAGATTCTAGTTTCTATTTCCTTCATTTTTTTACTCCTCTTAAGATTATTTATTGTAGGTTAAAACTTTGACTAGAAAAGATAAGTTCTGTTATAATGATATAGCAATATGTACCTAATGACAATAAAATTATATAAAAGTTCAACTTTAGAAAGGGTTGTGAAAGATGGATAATTATTATGAGCAATTGGTAACTTCCAGAGAAACACCGAAATATATTATTTCCAGGCTAGGCATGATTATTTCAGCCATAACCGCTGCTTTTTACTTGTTAATATCTCAGGCTTTATTTTTTATTATTTTTGCAGTTACAGCACTAATTTTATTATTTGTTAAAAAAACTTCCTATGTTGAGTATGAGTATACTTTTAATAACGGCGACATAGATGTTGACATTATCTATGATCAGAACAAAAGAAAAAGAGTTTATAACTTTGATGTTAAGGAAGTAGAATTACTAGCATTAGCTGATAGTGATGAAGCTAGACAGTTTTCAACTAGAAAGGGTAAGGTCTATAAATTCTATCCTTCAACATCTCAGGAAAAGATTTATGTTGCTATGGTAAATAAGGGAGGCAAAAAGTCAAAGGTCTTATTTGTCCCTAATGAAAAGTTTATTGGACTTTGTTTCAAATACAATCCAAGAGCAGTAAAAAGGGCTCAGTAAAAAACTCCAATTTCTAAGTTTAGATATTAAATATAAAACTAAAATTGGATATTTACAATATTGATTTTCGAGGTGACTGTTATGAATTACATAAAGGATATAAGCATTATGGAAGCTGTAGTTCATGTATTGGACCTTAATTCTGAAGAAGCAATTTTAAATGAATTTCCTTTAGAGTTAAATGATGACCTTTATAAATTTATCTTAAAGCATGTGGAAAGAGCTCTAAAAGATGAAGAACTTCAGTTGGCCCTTTTTAATTCTGATGGTGGAGTAGTTAAGGACCTTGTAGAAGGTTTTTTGGATGGTCAAGCTACCTTAATAGAAGCTTCTCAAGAATTAGCAAGATTACTATTTGCCATTATGAAGGCCAATGAAGGTATGCAATCCTGTGACTTTATGGTGGTTTCCCTGTCTACTGAATTTGGTCCAATGGTAGCCTTGTTTAAAATGGATTATGTTAAAAACTATACCCATAAGATAGAATTTGTGGATAATAAAATGAGTATAAAGATTATACCCCAAACAACAGGCCTGCCAGCGGGTTCTCAAAAGATTAAGAAGTGTGCCTTTATAAAGGCTTGGACTGAGAATATGGATTATGATCTTCTAGTAATGGATAAGCAGGGTAAAAAAGCAGCAGAGGAAAGTGGGTCAAAATTTTTCAGTGGTGATTTTTTAAACTGTACCATTATAAATAGCAGCAGAGATCTTACTAAAAGATTTCTAAAGGCTACAGAAACATGGACCAGAGCAAATGCAGTAAACGATGCCTCTAAAGCTGAAGAAATAAGATCTACCATAAAGAAAACTTTAATGGAAGAAGATAGTGTAGATATAAAGGAGTTATCTAACAATATCTTTGAAAATGAATCTGAAAAGCAGTCCTTTGTTGATTTTGTAGCAGCCCAGGGGATAGAGGAAAGGCTCCCTGTAGATAAGCAATGGGTGGAGAAGAAGCTTAAGAGGGTGAGACTTAAAATAGATAAGGAAATAGATTTGTACATAGACTCATCAGTTTACCATGATGACAGTAAATTTGAGATTGTTAGAAATGGTGACGGCAGTATTAACATGATCATAAAAAGAGTAATGAATTATATTGAGAAATAAAAATCCATGGAAGGTAAAAACCTCCCGTGGATTTTTATTTATATTTTTTGCGAATTTGAGAGAACCTATCTATAAAGATGGATATAAGGAAGTGGTACTGTGAAAAAGCTTCAAGGACTAATATTAACAATATTCGCTGTAACTTTAATAAGCACAAGTTCTTTTTCTAAGGGGGAACTAGGAGTAAGTATTTCACCAGGGGGAAATATAGTAGATAAGAGTATAGGAAATGAGCCTGTAACCCATCAGCAATCCAAGGCTCAAGTAGCTTTTTTTCAGCAAGTATTAGATGAGTTTAGCCCTTCTAGTTTAGAGCAAGTTATAGACTTGTGGACTAAGGGAGATAAAATGCGAAATGGAGTTTTCAAATACTCAGTAGCTTGTGAGGAACTAAAAGGGCAGATTATTAAGAAATGGGGTAAGGCTGAAGAAAGTTATTGGATAATAGGAGGGTCCAGTCCATGGCTTGATAAATATGAGGTCCTTAGTAAGAAAAAGATAGATAAAAATAATTATGAAGTAAAAATTAAATATTATTGGGAAACTTCTGCTGGACCTAGTGGCAGTACAGAGGAAGTATTAGTAATAGGAAGAATTAAGGATAAGTGGTGTGTAAAGGACATAAGATAAGTTGGGCATCATTATTCTAAATGCCTAACTTATAAGCTATAATATGAAAAAGCGGCTTTAAAAAGCCGCTTTTATTATTATTATTATTTGTTCATTGAGTCAACTGAACCAAGTACATTTTCAATTTTGTCTTCAACAACCTTTTGAATAGCTTCTCTTCCAGCTCCTAAGTACTTTCTTGGGTCGAACTCTTGAGGAGTTTCTCCAAATACTTTTCTTATTGCAGCTGTCATAGATAGTCTAAGGTCTGTATCCATGTTGATTTTGCAAACTGCCATAGAGGAAGCTTTTCTTAACATGTCAACTGGAATACCTTTAGCTCCAGCAATATTTCCACCGTACTTGTTGCAAGTTTCTACAGCTTCTTGATCAACTGCTGATGCACCATGAAGTACTATTGGGAAACCTGGTAACTTAGCTTGTATATCTTCAAGTATATCAAATCTTAATTTAGCTTCGCCAGCAAATTTGAAAGCTCCGTGGCTTGTTCCTATAGCTATAGCTAAGGAATCAACACCAGTTCTGTTAACAAAATCTACAGCTTGGTCTGGATCTGTAAATACATGGTGGTCGCTCTTTACATCGTCTTCTACTCCAGCAAGAACTCCAAGTTCAGCTTCTACAACAACTCCTCTTGCATGAGCGTATTCAACAACTTCCTTAGTCTTTCTTACATTTTCCTCATATTCAAAATGTGATCCGTCAAACATAACGGAAGTAAAGCCTGCATCTATAGCTAGTTTAACAGCATCAAGGTCTGGACCGTGGTCTAAATGTAAAGCAACATCCATTCCAGTTTCTTCTATAGCAGCATCTACCATAGCTTTTAGATATTTAGGACCTGCATATTTTAAAGCGCCTGTTGAACATTGAAGAATTACAGCAGAATTCTTAGCCTTTGCTCCATTAACAACACCTTGAAGTATCTCCATATTATTGATATTGAATGCTCCGATAGCATAGCCGCCTTCATAGGCTTTTTTAAACATTTCTTTAGTCGTAACTAATGCCATTTTTACTCCACCTTTCTTAAATAAATACCGGTTTTGGGACATAAAAAGACCCACTGGGACTGTTATGTACAATTTCATTATAAGGCATAGAGATTTATTTTTCTATATTTATTATGGATTTTTTATAATTATTTTACTAGTAGTTTTTTTCTGGTAGTGTAATTAGAATATATTGGAAATATTAACTTTCTGTAAGTCTACTATACTTTTAGAGTAAAATTTAATAACATGGCTACTGGCTAGAGCCTCATCTTTACTTTTACATTTTACGTATTGGGTAAGTTTGAGTATTTCGTTATTCATCATATCTATTTCTGCGTGATTGACGAAAATAGACATAACTTTAGCCTCTTTTATCCAGCTATAATATAGTTGGTTGGAAAGTTTATCGGCTTCCAGCCATTTTTCCTCATTAATTAAAGTTTCCAGTTCAGCACTGTTGTTTTCAACAAGAGTACATACCTTATCTAAGTAATCTAAAGATAAAAACATGGCTATTATCATTAATGTAAAGATTCCTAAGGAAATCCAAATGTTTTTCAAAGTTCAACCTCCTGGCTCTTGTTACTATCCTTATTGTAAGATGAAAAATCTTGTATAAAGAGTTCTCCTTCTGTAGACATGATAGCAATAAAGACATCTTTTGGGCTTTTTAGATTAGCAGCTTTAACTTGTTTTAGTAGCCACTCTTCATCTTTGTTAACTAGTTTTAAGTTATCATGATTTATAATTCCCTGGCTTATCAATATAAGAGGCATGGTTTTGGCCTTAGTATCTATATTCAGATCACTTTTAGAAACAGGTTGACTATTATCCTTAGGAATAACAGATATTTGACCATTGGTTTCTAAAATGGCGTATTCTACCTCTTCGATGTTAAAGTAACCCTTCATTCTTAGCTCCTGTATAAGATCGTTAACAGTAAAAACTTGATTTTTCAGTTCAGAAATAAGAATCTTTCCGTTTTTTATCACTATGCTGGGTTTACCATCTATAAAGACTCTGACCTTGTCAGACTTTAATTCTAATAAGGATATTACTATTTGAATTATAAATAGAGTAACTATTGGAATTATACCGTGAATTAATGGAATACGAGTATCTTGCATGGGTAGAGAAGCAAGTTCCGATATCATGATAGCCACTACCAACTCGTAAGGTTGTAATTGGCCTATTTGACGTTTACCCATAATTCTTATAGAAAATGTAACCATAGCAAAAAGTATTACTGTTCGTATTAAAACAATAAACATAATATCACCTATGCTCCTTTAAATTAGCTTTATCTAAGGCTAAGAATAGTTTTTCATAATAGTGAAAAATTATGAGTCTCCTTTATATTATTAGCTGTAAAGTATGGAATAATTCCGTTTTTATTGTATAATAGAAATATAGTTTTGAATTTTCAGAATATAAAAAAGAAGTGAAAGTGAAATAATTCTTTCAAATTTTTTTATTTAGCAAGCATGAAGAAGGGCGGGGATTAAATATGAATACTTTGAAATTAAAACTTTTAGATGGAAAGAGTATTGAAGTAAAGGAAGGAACATCAGTTATTGATCTTATAAATGAATTTAATTTAAAGGGAGACAATGATCCCATTCTTGGAAAATTAAACAATAACTATTTAGAGTTATCTAGTCCCTTAACAGAGGAAGGTAGCTTTGAAGTAATTGATATAACCCAGCAAATAGGTATGAAAACTTATATTAGAACCTTGCAATTTATCTTAATAAGAGCGGTATACGATTTATTTCCTAATGCAAAAATTAGTTTGCAACATTCTTTAAGTAAAGGTTTATTTGGAGAAATTCATAAAGAAACTCCTTTAGATAGTGAAGAGCTAATTATAATAAAAAAGAAAATGGAAGAAATAATTGAAAGAGACTATCATATTAACAAAGTTTCTAAAACTAAGGAAGAGGCTATTAAAATATTTGAAGGATATGGCCTAGAAGATAAGATACGTCTGCTAAAACATCAGGATTTAACAAGAATAAGCCTTTATGAGCTTAATGGAAGATATGATTATTTTTATGGGCCAATGGCTAATTCGACAGGCAGTATTAAAGTTTTTGATCTGATCTACTATGAACCTGGCTTTTTATTAAGATATCCTACAGAGCAGAATCCTAAGGAAATTCCAACCTTTGTTGATCGAAAAAAGCTAGCAAAGATTTTTTATGAAACTGAGCAATGGGGAAATATACTAGGAGTAGGAGATGTAGGCTCCCTAAACGATAAGGTTGATAATAAAGAGATAATTGATATCATTAGAGTATCTGAAGCCTTGCATGAAAAAAAGATAGCTTATATTGCAGATATGATTCATGATAGACAGGAAGTTAAAGTAGTATTAATAGCTGGTCCATCTTCTTCTGGGAAAACTACTTTTTCTAAGAGGTTAGGTATTCAGCTCAGGGTTAATGGTTATATACCAGTGCCTATCTCATTAGATGATTATTTTGTAGATAGGGATAAAACTCCATTAGATGAGTATGGTAAGCCAGACTTTGAATCCCTTTACGCTTTAGATTTGGACTTGTTTAATAAGCATTTAAATGATTTGCTTCAAGGAAAGGAAGTAGAAGTGCCAAAGTTTAATTTTAGGACTGGCACAAGAGAGGAAAAGGGAGAAAAATTATCTATACCTAAAAAAGGAATAATCCTTATAGAAGGTATCCATGGTTTGAACGACCAATTAACTTCCACCATTCCAGCAGAAAATAAATTTAAAGTATATATTAGTGCTCTTACCCAACTTAATTTAGATGACCATAACAGAATAGCTACTACTGATGTAAGAAAAATCAGAAGAATTGTTAGGGACTTTTTATCAAGGGACTATGGAGGAGAACAAACTTTGATGATGTGGCCTTCAATAAGAAGGGGAGAGGAAAGAAATATATTTGTATTCCAAGAAGAAGCAGATATTATGTTTAACTCAACTATAGTATACGAATTATGTGTATTAAAAAAGTTTGCTTTGGAGGAGCTGTCAAAAATACAGCCTGATAGTCCAGTGTATTATGAAGCTAAGCAATTAAAAACCTTTTTAAGTTTCTTTAAGGAAATTGATATGTCCTTGGTAACTGAGAATTCCATTTTGCGTGAATTCATAGGAGGTAGCTGTTTCTATAAGTATTAATGAACACTTTTATACACTTTTGAGTATTCTATTAAGGTAGAATTTTAAAGGTGGAGGTAGTTATGTTTTTAAATTATCCAGACTATTTTCTTTTGGAACTTTTAGAGGAGCAAGATGAAGAAAAGTTAGAGCAAATAGAGGAGGATACTTCTTCTTTTTAAGAGAAAGGACTAGACTACCAGAACAATCTATAAGAATAAATATTGACGGTAATTAATATATTGTTATGATAGAAATTTTTATGCGGTGATAGATTTGAGCCAAAGGAATGTAATAGAAAATTATTACGCAGATATTAATAACTTGGCAGACTTACTTACAAAACTAGTAAATTCTTATAGATTACTAATAGCAGGAGCCCATGAGTTGAACAGTATCTCTTTAGCTCATAGAAGAGATGTTAAAGATGCTTTAGATAGGGCAGATGACCTTGGCAAAGTTATCGACCATTTGGTAGAAGCTCTAAAGGATACAGATTATGGTTATATAAGTTACTGTAAGTTAAAAACAGCAGTGATGAAAGAACATCTGCAATTAGACTATATTAAAGATGAGATAGATAATGAATTAAAGCTATAAAAATAAAAAAGGTGTTACACCTTTTTTATTTTTAGCTTACTTACCATTAAATAGGATAAAGATAAGAGAAAAATTACTGGTAAGATAATATTAGTGGTTTTGTTCATAGTTAATAGTGAAAATAAAGTCATTATTGAACCTGCCAGAGTTATAGGTATTCCTATAAAGACCCCCTCGAAGCTAGTACAATTATATCTTGCCAGCCTGTATGCACCAGCTACTGGAAATGCCAAAACCAGGAGGTAGCCTGCTACGCCTAAACTATAAAATTCATACATAGCAAATACCAGCATAGATGGCGCTAAACCAAAAGAGACTAAGTCTGCTAAGGAATCTAGCTCCTTTCCAAGATCGCTTGATACATTTAACAATCTAGCAATCCTTCCATCGTATCTGTCCATAAGGCCTGCTATCAGAATAAATAAACAGGCTAATTGGAAGTTGCCGTTTTGGAAGGTCACTAAAATAGATAGTATACCACAGGATAAATTTCCTATAGTAAAAAAATTTGGTATTGCGTTTTTGTGCATTATTAAATCACCCCAAAAATAAATAGATAAGTCCTAAAAAATAACCTTCTTTAATTCACCCTATATTATACACTAAATCTGACAAATAATTAAGTGGTAATGAATATATATGGAAAAATAATAAGAAATCTAATCTTTGAGCATACTATCTATGGAAAGTATTTTAGTGAGGTGATAGTATGAAAATTAAAGATGTTATGACAAAGGATATAGCCTATGTAAATGCTAATGACAATGTAGAAAGAGCTGCTCAATTAATGGAGGACTATAATGTAGGATCTGTTCCAGTATGCGACAATGGGAAAGTTATTGGAATAGTTACAGATAGAGATATAACTTTAAGGTCTGTGGCCAAGGGGGCAGAAAGCTGTAGTCAAACAGTTAGGGGAATTATGTCTTCTAATCCTGTCTGTGCTTCTCCAGATGAAGATGTCCATGAGGTGGCCAGAATTATGAGTGAAAGGCAAATAAGAAGACTGCCTATAGTGGAAAATGGAAGCTTAGTAGGAATGGTAGCCTTAGGAGATCTGGCAGTGGAGCCTACCTTAAAGGATAATGCCGAAGAGGCTTTAAAAAGCATATCGGAACCTTGTAGTCCAACTATGTAAATAAAGTATAATGTAAATCCACAGTCTATTGACTTGTGGATTTATTTGATTTAATGGTATAATTTATATAGAATAATATAAATATATACTATAAAGAAAATTTAGGGAGATAAATATGAAGAAAGTAAAGTTTATTTATAATCCTTATTCAGGGGAAAATGCCATTATAACTGATATTGATAAGGTCATAGCTGTTCACCAAAAGCATGGTTACACAGTAATACCATATAGAATTAATCTAGGATGTAATTTAAAGGAAGCCCTGCAGGATATGGACGATGAATATAAGTACATATTAATCGCTGGTGGGGATGGTACCGTTGATAGTGTTGTAAATAATATGAAGGAATTAGATATAAAGCTACCTATAGGTATTTTGCCAGTAGGTACTGCTAATGACTTTGCAAAGTACATAGGTATGCCTCAAGATGTAGAAGTAGCTTGTGAAAAAATATTAAATAGTAAGGCAAGAAAATTAGATATTGGTAAGATCAATGATAAGCACTTTGTAAATGTAGCTAGTACAGGTTTATTTACAGATGTTTCTCAAAAAACAGATATTAATATGAAAAACACCATGGGAAAACTAGCCTATTATATCAAAGGAATAGAGCAGTTACCTAACTTTAGAAGCCTAAAGATAAAAGTTTTCGCTGAGGAAATGAACTATGTAGGAGATATGTACCTAATGTTAGTTTTCAATGGACAAACAGCTGGAAATTTAAAATTAGCATATAAGGCTTCTTTAGAGGATGGCTTATTAGATGTAATTATAGTGAAACCTGCACCAATAAAAAACATTGTGTCATTATTAATAAAGATGGCTAAAGGTGAACATCTGGAAGGAAATGATGCTATCGTTTATTTTAAATCAAAGAAGATCCAGATAGAATGTGATGAGGATATTGTAACAGACATAGATGGGGAAAGGGGACCGGATTTTCCTCTAACCATTGAGTGCCTAAAAGGTGATATAGAAGTTCTTGGAATTGAAGATTAACATAATAAAGAATATTTTAGCAGTGTCTATAATAGATATATTTATAGAGTAATTTATGAGGAGAGAATTATGCCTGTTTCTTACACTTATATATTTATTGAAATGCTGCTAATTTTAATGGTTATAATTGGGGCAAAAACAGCAAAAAATTATGCTCCAGATAAGATAAAAGTTTTATCAATCTTTATCATAATTTTATGGTTGTTAAGATTCACCGCAAACATATTTTTATTTCTATCAAGAAATATTATATTTCTGTACATACTTAAATTTTTTTCTCTAATAAATATAGCAACTATACCGATAACAGCACTTTTGTCCTTGTATATC
Source organism: Clostridia bacterium (assembly GCA_012523855.1). Taxonomy (GTDB): domain Bacteria; phylum Bacillota; class Clostridia; order Clostridiales; family Clostridiaceae; genus Clostridium_AU. The sequence goes on along the minus strand of JAAYTB010000038.1, from coordinate 28,868 downwards.
TTTTATAGAAACAATGAAATTAAGGCTGATTATTTAATGGTAATCAGTGCTATAGTATTAATGGCATATACCCTTATTATCTTTAAAATGGACTACAATTTAAAAAGAACTGAAAGTTTCGGCTATATCATATCTTTTGAAAATTGGTTGTTCATTGATTTTTCCGTTATTGTAATTGTTTCTATAATAATGGTTTGTGGTCTCATAATTGTAGGAGAAAAATTGGTTAATAGCGGAGGAGTAGCTTTAATAATAACTGCCTCTTCTGTAACTATAATAGAGATAGTATTAAAGCTTTTAGGAATTCAAGTAATGCCAAGCCTAGTTATTAGTGATATAGTATGGGTTTTAGCATTAGTGTATGCTATTAATGTTATTAAGAAAAATAAAGGTTAGAGGAATCTTGGAATTTTAAATTAAAAGGCTTCAGCTTGGCTGAAGCCTTTTATAATTATCGAAGTTTAAATTTAGGAGCCTTATTAGGTATAAGACAATCTTTATGATTGCCAATTAAGTCTTCCCTACCTGCCTTAATTAAGGCCTTCTTAACTAAATTGTAGTTTTTAGCAAGTTTAAATTGTAGTAAGGCTCTTTGCATATCTTTTTCTTCTTGGCTCTTAGGAACATAGACTTTTTCATTTGTCATAGGATTAAAACCAGTGTAATACATGGTGGTAGACAGACTACCTGGTGTGGGGTAAAAGTCTTGAACCTGCTCAGGAGTATAGCCCATATCCTTTATATAAAGAGCTAGTTCTATAGCTGCATTAAGGTCTGAGCCAGGGTGGCTGGACATTAAATAAGGCACTAGAAACTGCTTTTTATTTAGTTTTTTATTAATATGAAAGTATTTATCTACAAACTTATCATAAATATGACGGGAGGGCTTACCCATTTGTTTTAGGACCTTGTCGCTAACATGTTCTGGGGCAACTTTCAATTGACCACTTATATGATGCCGACATAATTCTTGAAAGAATTCATCGTTTTTATCATAGATTAGATAATCATATCTTATACCAGAACGGATAAAAACTTTTTTAATCCCCTGAAGCTTACGAACTCTTCTAAGTAAATTTAAATACTCCTTGTGGTCTATAATAAGACTTTTACAAGGGTTAGGGAAAAGGCATTGCCTGTTCTTGCAAGTACCTCTTTCAATTTGAAACTTACAAGCTCTCTGTCTAAAGTTAGCAGTGGGACCACCTATATCATGAATGTATCCCTTAAAGTCTTTTAAGCTTGTGATAAGCTTAGCTTCATCTACAATAGAGTCGGCGCTTCTATTTTGAATTACTCTTCCCTGGTGAAAGGTTAGGGCACAAAAGGAACAGGAACCATAACAACCACGGTGGCTGGTTATTGAAAACTTTACTTCCTTTAATGCAGGAATCCCTCCAGCTTCTTCATACATAGGATGATATTCTCTTGTATAGGGTATATTATAGAAGAAATCCATCTCTTCAACAGAAAGAGGACTTTGGGGAGGGTTTTGCACTATATACTCATGGCCATGTTTTTGGACAATAGTTTTCCCCCTGATATCATCTTGTTCCAGGGATTCTAATTTGAAAGCTTCTGCATAGGCCTTTTTATCCTTGGATACTTCCTCAAAGGAAGGAACAGTTATATAATTTGATAGCTGTTGGATGTCCTTAGTAATATACATAGTACCTTTTATATTGGTAAGATTTTTTACATCACTGCCATACCTAAACATATCTCCAATTTGTACTATAGTTCTTTCACCCATGCCATAAACTAATAAGTCTGCCCTAGAATCTATGAGAATGCTCCTACGAACCTTATCGTCCCAATAATCATAATGGGCAAATCGTCTTAGGCTGGCTTCTATACCACCAACTATTATAGGTGCTTCCTTATATGCTTCACGGATCTTATTACAATATACAATCAGGGCCCTATCAGGTCTAAAACCAGATTTTCCACCTGGTGAATATATGTCATCTCTTCTTTTACGCTTAGCGGCAGTATAGTGATTGACCATGGAATCTATATTGCCGGAGGTAACTAGAAAGGCTTTCTTGGGCTTGCCTAGTTTTTTAAAGTCATCTAGGCTCCTCCAATCTGGTTGGGCAATGATTCCAACGGTAAATCCTTGAGCCTCTAAAACCCTTCCAATAATAGCAGCGCCAAAGGAAGGGTGGTCTACATAGCCATCACCACTAACTACAATAAAATCTAATCTATCAATATTTCTAGCGGCTAAATCTTCTTTGTTTACTGGTAAAAAAGTATTAGTTAATCTCATTGTAAAATCTCCATCTAAATATTTTTCCTTGCAAAGCTAGTAAAGAACAGTATATACCTTTGATTATAAATTACAAGTTATTATATATCAATTGACCCATAATTTAAAGTGGTAGGGGAAGAGAAAAATATTTATTAACTGTAACTTATCGTTGCATTTAAGAGCTTTTGTAATATAATAGTTAGTAGGAATAAATATAGGAATAAGTCTTAGTATATAAAGGTGGTGTGCTTTTAATGGATGCTGGGCCTCAGTGTCATAGGTTAACTAAAATAGAATATTGATTCAGGAAGAATTAAGGGTTTTTAGTTAAAGCTATAAATGAGAGTAACTAGCATTTATTACATAGCTTTTCAACTTAAATATTCTTTCTGGATCAGAAGGAGGAATATTTAATGAAAAGACTAACTAACGTATTTTTAAGCTCCATCCTTCAAACAAAGGTATATGATGAGTTTGATGACAATATCGGTAAGCTTATCGATATTTATGTAACTGCAGAGGAAGGTTATCCTAGAGTAATTGGTTATATGATTAAAAAAGATGGTGAAATATTTAATTACGAATTTAGAAGTATTGCTTTATTTGAAGGTGCTAATGGTAAGGTACTAGTCAATGTAAAAGGTGTAAAGGAAATTATTCCAAGAACCTATTCCTATCTATTGTCCAAGAATCTTCTGGGCAAACAAATCGTAGATGTTAACGGTAAAAAGGTGGTTCGTGTTAATGATCTGCAATTAGCGTATTTAGCAGGTGAGTTGAGAGTGGTAGCTGTTGACTCGGGAATAATGGCCCTGGCTAGAAGATATGGGGTAGTAGGACTTACAAAGACCATATATAAAATTATGAAAAAGCCCCCTTCAGATAGTCTTATAATGTGGGATGACGTAGAGTCTTTGGAGATTATTAACGATAATTTGCAGATTTCTGTCCCCTATAAAAAGCTATCAAAGCTTCATCCAGCGGACTTAGCAGACATTTTGGAAGAAATGGATTCTGAGCATAGAACTAAGGTTTTAGAAAATCTAGATGAAACTTTGGCGGCAGATACTTTAGAAGAAATAGAACCAAATATTCAGGCAGATATAATACAAAATATGAATGAAGTCAAAGTGGCTGAAGTATTAGAAGCTATGCCTAACGATGAGATTGCAGATATGTTAGATGAGGTAGATGAAGAAATAGCTGAAAAACTATTGGCAAACTTGGAGAAGGATGATGCCGATGAAGTAAGAGAGCTTATGGGTTATGAGGAAGAAACAGTAGGAAGTATAATGAACCCTGACTTTATATCCTTTCATATCAATATAAGCATTGGTGAAACCTTAGAAGTAATTAGGGATTTAAAGCCAGATCATGAAGTTTCAAATTATATATATATAACTAATGAAGAAAATAAATTAGAAGGTGTCTTGTCTTTAATGGATCTTATTTTAGCTAATCCAGATAGCAATATAAAAGACATTATGAAGACTAATATTGTTCATGTTAATGTAAAGGACAGTATAGAGTATACTATAGAAATGGCCATAAAGTATGATTTGATTGCCATACCAGTTTTAGATGAAGAAGACAAACTTTGTGGTATCGCAATAATACATGATATTATAGATGAATATATATATCATAAGAAAAGGAAAAGTAGATAAGATATTTAAATGGGAGATGGTTTGAGCCATCTCTTTTATTATGCATTTTTTTTCGCTTATAGCACAAAATAAATTTGAAAATAGAAAGGAGGCTTAATTTAATGTTCAGACTATTTGAAAGAAAAAGACTAGTTTTTTTAGCAGTAATAATACTGGTAACATACATATGTAATACGATGTTTTTTACTTCTAGTCATATGGAAGTTGTTGCAGCTACCTATACCTATGGGTCTAGAGGTAGCGTAGTTAGAGAAATTCAAACAAGATTAAAACGTTGGGGCTACTATAAAGGAAGTGTAGACGGTATATATGGCTACAAAACCCTTGCTGCAGTAAAGTATTTTCAAGAAAAGAATAGACTACAAGTAGACGGCATAGTTGGTAATAAAACCTTAGCGGCCTTAGGAATAAATAAAGGATCTGTATCTAAATCTACTGCAGCCACTAGTAACACAAACAATCAAAATGTTTTACTACTGGCTAGATTAATAAATGGAGAGGCACGAGGAGAGCCTTATGAAGGGCAGGTGGCTGTTGGAGCTGTAGTCTTAAACCGCACAAGGGACCCAAGGTTTCCTAATACTATAGCTGGAGTTATATACCAGCCAGGTGCCTTTACAGCCATAGTAGATGGTCAAATCCACGCAGAATTGCAGCAAAGTTCTATTAATGCTGCTAGAGATGCCCTAAACGGTTGGGATCCTAGCGGTGGAGCAGTTTTTTACTTTAACCCTGCTAAGACAACAAATAAGTGGATTTGGTCTAGGCCTCTTATAAAAATTATAGGTAAACATAGATTTTGTTCATAAGCTTGAGATGGAAAGAAGTTTAATAAAAAATCTTACAATAAAATGTTGACAAATAGATTAAAAAGCATATAATAAAATTATAAATCACAGTAAAATGCTCGGAAATACATTGAAGAAGGAAAGTAGCATAGGAGACTTTACAGAGAGGGAATAGTTTGCTGGAATATTCCTATTGTTCGAATATGTGAAGTGCCCTTCGGAGTAGTGGACTGAATTAAGTAGGGAACACCGGTGGCGCCCGTTATAGCGATAGAGCATAGTGTTACTTAGTAACTTGTGCTTGAATGAGAGGGATTCTATATCTAATTAGGGTGGAACCGCGGAGTATATAACTTCGTCTCTAGCAATGAGGCGAAGTTTTTTTGTTGGAAAAATAAGGGGTGATCTTATGTTTAAAAATTTAAAGTACGATATACAGGCTGTAAAGCAGAATGATCCTGCAGCTAGAAATAGTTTTGAAATCATAATGCTTTACCCATCAATACATGCTCTTATCTTTCATAGAATGGCTCATTTTTTATACAAAAGACATTTATTCTTTTTAGCTAGGCTGATTTCTCAGATAAGTAGATTTATAACGGGAATAGAAATTCATCCGGGAGCTAAAATAGGTAAGGGATTATTTATAGACCATGGTATGGGAGTAGTAATTGGTGAAACTGCAGAAATTGGAGACAATGTTACTATCTTTCACGGTGTAACTTTAGGAGGTACAGGAAAAGATAAGGGAAAAAGACACCCTACTGTAGGAAACAATGTAGTTATTGGTGCTGGAGCAAAGATTTTAGGCCCAATAAAAATAGGGGATGGAGCAAAAATAGGAGCAAATGCAGTAGTTCTTAAAGAAGTACCATCAAAGGCCACAGCAGTAGGAATACCTGCTAGAATAATCATGACAAGACCAGAGAACATTATCGAAATAAGCCATTACCAAGGAAAAATAAGAACAATCTATAACGAGATGATAATATAGAAGGGGCCACCCTTCTATATTTCTTTCTAAAAATATCTGACAGCTCTTCTCCTATACCTGCCATCTGTTTTCATGGACTTTTTATAAATAAATAATTATAATAGATTATAGAATTACAACTGAAAGGTGGAATAACCATGATTTCCTCTAGAACTGCAAAATTGATAGGTTACTTGCCAAAGGGGATGCTAAGGTATGTATCTAAAAAAATTGTGGATATGTACTTAAAGAAGTACGCCAACATTAAGGTCTTAGGCAAAGAAAATATAGAAAATATTAATGGACCGGTTATATATATATGTAATCATCTTAGTAATTCTGATGGCTTAGTATTGGAAAAGGTTCTTAGAGATAAGAATGTAACTTTTGTAGCTGGAATGAAATTATCCAATAATCCCCTAACTAATTTAGGTATGAGCATAGTTAAAAGCATAAGCATAAAGCCTAACTCAGCAGATAAGGACGCTATTAGTGCTATAATCAAAGCTGTAAAAGCTGGTGAAAGTATATTTATTTTTCCTGAGGGCACCAGAAGTCGAACTGGAAAGATGATAGAAGGTAAAAAGGGTGTAATACTTATATCTAAAGTTACAAAGGTGCCAGTTATTCCTGTTGCTTTATGGGGAACGGAAAAATTAATGCCTGTAAACAAGGAAGGAGATATGGGAGCGGAAAAATTTTATCATGCAGATGTTCATGTTTCCTTTGGAAAGCCTATAAGTGTTCCTAAAAAAGATCGGGATGAAGATAAATATCAATATAATGATAGGGTCTTGGAGTATTTTATGAAAAGTATTGCTAAGCTCTTGCCAGAGGAATATAGAGGAGTCTATGGAGAGGATAATTAGTGTTCTACTATTTATGCCATTTCAAAAGACAAAATAGGACTGTTCTTTAGTGTAAAAACACTAGGGTACAGTCCTTTAAAACAGATTGTTTCTCCTCTATAATAGTAGAAAATAGTGGGGAAAATATTATAAAACATTAGGAGGAAATATGAGAATTAAAAAAACAACTAGAGAAATCCTGGATATCCTTTATGAAATACATCCTGACGCCCATTGTGAACTAGAACATGAGAATCCTTTTCAGCTACTAGTGGCTACGGTGCTGTCTGCTCAGACTACAGATAAAAAGGTTAATGAGGTAACTAGGAAATTATTTAAGATATATAAAAGCCCCCAAGATTTTGCAACCTTAGATTACGGGGAATTGGAACAGGAAATTAAAGAAATAGGGCTGTATAGAAATAAGGCTAAAAATATAATAAATTTAAGCAGATCATTGCTTGAAAATTTTAATGGAGAAGTGCCTAGAAGTCATGAGGATTTAATGACTTTACCAGGAGTAGGGAGAAAAACAGCCAATGTTGTTTTAAGTAATGCTTATGGAATACCTGCTCTTGCAGTAGATACCCATGTTTTTAGGGTGTCTAATAGGCTTGGGCTGGCTACTGCTTCTAAGGTGGAAGAAACAGAAAAGCAGCTTACTAAAGCTATACCAAAGGACGAATGGATAATAGCTCACCATACTCTTATTTTCCATGGTAGAAGAATTTGCAAGGCTCAGAGACCTAATTGTGGAGAATGTGCTCTGGCTTCAAAGTGCAAAGATTATATGGAAAGAAACAGGAAAAAGTAAGGAGCTATATTTCTTATTAAAGAATGGAATATTGTAATTCTATTGCAGTTATCATATGATATAATTATACTTTTTAAATTCAATGAGTTGAGAGGTGCGTTATGATAAAAGGAATATCAGCCTCCTGGGGATATGCCATAGGTACTGTATTAATAAAGGAAGAACCAAAGTTAAATTTAGGTGATAAGTATGCATTAAATCTTGATTATGAAAAAGAAAGGCTTTTTAATGCTATAGAAATATCTAAAAAGCAGATTAGTAAATTAAGAGACAAGGTAGCAAAGGAAATAGGAGAAGAGGAAGCAGGAGTTTTCGATAGTCATTATGTCTTATTGGAGGACCCAGAATTCCTTTCTGCTGTGGAAAAGGAAATCAGAGACAAGGGGAAATCTGCTGGTAATGCTGTAAATGATGTCATCAATACATATATAGATATGATGTTAAATATTGAAGATCAATATATAAAAGAAAGAGTAGCGGACATTAAAGATGTAGGCAGTAGGCTTATAATGAATATTACTGGTAACAAGTCCAAAACTTTTGCCAACATAAAAGAAAATACCGTGCTAGTGGCACGTGACTTGACTCCTTCTGATACTGTCCAGCTTGATAAGGAAAAAGTCATAGCATTCTTAACGGAAGTGGGCGGACTTACTTCTCATACTGCTATAATGGCTAGGTCTATGGAAATACCAGCGGTGGTAGGACTTGATGATATTACTTATAAACTGCGAAACGGTGATAAGGTTATTGTGGATGGTGTTGATGGTCTAGTTATAGTGAATCCTGAGGAAGAAGCTATTGAAAGCTACAGAGAAAAGATCAGAGAGTTTGAAACAGGAAAAATAAAGCTTAAGGAATTAAAAAATAGAACTATTACAAATTTACAGGGAAAAACTATTGAGATCTCTGCCAATATTGGGTCAACAGAAGAAATGGAAAAGGTTATTGAATATGGAGCTGATGGAATAGGCCTATTCAGAACAGAATTTCTTTATATGGATAGGGAGGCTATGCCTAGCGAAGAAGAGCAGTTGGAAGCTTATAAAAAGGTCCTTATAAAAATGGAAGGAAAACCGGTAGTAATAAGAACCTTAGATATAGGTGGAGATAAGAGTTTGCCTTACTTGAAAACTCCTAAAGAGATGAATCCTTTCCTAGGATATAGGGCTATAAGATTATGTTTAGATCGTAAAGAGCTTTTTAAGACTCAGCTTAAGGCCCTTTTAAGAGCATCTGTTTATGGGAAGTTGAAAATTATGTTTCCTATGATTACCACTCCTGAGGAGTTTGTAAAAGCTAAGGAAGTATTAACAGAATGTATGGAGGACTTAAGGGAGCAGGGAATTGAATTTAATGAAAAAGTCCCTCTAGGAATAATGATAGAAGTACCTTCTGCTGCTATACGAGCAGATGAGTTTGCAAAAATGGTAGACTTTTTCAGTATAGGAACCAATGATTTAATCCAATATACATTAGCAGTTGATAGAACTAATGAAAAGATTTCTCACCTATATAACACTATGGATCCTGCAGTATTAAGATTAATAAAGTTTACTATAGATGCAGCCCATAAAGAAGGAAAATCCTGCGGTATGTGTGGTGAGATGGCGGCAGACCAAAGAGCTATTCCTATTTTGTTGGAATACGGCTTAGATGAATTTTCTATGAATCCCGCTTCTATTTTAAGAAGTAAACAAATAATTCTTGACCATATTCACTTATTAAAATAATTATCTTATACTGAAAAAGAGAAATATAATTGGAGGGTAAATAATGAAAATTGGGGTAATAATGGGAGGAATATCTTCAGAAAGGGATATTTCCCTAAACACTGGAAAGGAAATAATAGCTAACTTAAATAAGGAAAAGTATCAAGTGGTGCCAATTGTAATTGATAAGAAGGAAGATGTTTTTTCAAAGGCAAAAGATTTAGACTTCGCCCTGCTAGCCTTACATGGAAAGTTTGGAGAAGATGGTACTGTTCAGGCAGTTCTTCAAACTATGAACATTCCTTATTCTGGCTGCGGTCCTTTGAGCAGTGCTGTTTGTATGGATAAAGATATGACCAAAAAGGCCTTAAAGGCATCAGGAATCAATACTGCAAAATGGGTAATGGTTAACAAAGGTGAAGAGATAGATTTTCAGGCCATAGAAAGTATAGGATATCCTTTAGTAGTAAAGCCTAACAGTGGAGGTTCTTCAGTGGCAACTGGTATTGTAAGGGATAGGGAAGAATTAACTAATCTTATTAATGAGGCTGTAAAGTATGATAATGAAGTAATGGTTGAAGAATATATTAAAGGTGATGAAATAACCTGTTGTATATTGGATGGCCAGGTCCTACCTACCATAGTTATCAAGCCGAAAAATCATTTTTTTGATTTTGCATCCAAATATACTGATGGTGGTGCAGAGGAAGTTGTAGTTCAACTAGAACCTGATCTACAGAAAAAGGTAAATCAAATGGCTCTTGACTGTTGGAGAAGTTTGAAGTGTAGTGTTTATTCTAGAATAGATATGCTGATTAAGGAAGGGGTTCCTTATGTTTTAGAGGCAAATACCCTTCCAGGAATGACAAAAAACAGTTTATTCCCCAAGAGTGCAGCGGCAGCAGGCATTACTTTTGCAGAATTATTAGATAAGATAATAGAACTTTCATTAAAGGAGAGACGTTTTTAAAATTTAGAACAAAAGTGGTGAAGCTATGAAAATGGAAGAACTTGAGCTTATAGAGTGGAACGCTGAAACATATAGATCTTTCACCGAGTTACTACAGTCCCTTTCAGATGAGGCCTATGGGAAATTTAATTCTAAGATTATACCAAACTTAGGTTTTAGTTATTATGTAAGAATGCCTCAGCTTAGAAATATTGCTAAGGCTGTGGAAAAGAATAAGGATATGGAAAGTTTTTATAATTTTATTTCTGCAGGCAGTTCTTATGAAGAAAAGCTTCTTCAAGGTATCTTAATAGGCAAGATGAAGTTTAAAAGCTTTTCTGACATGATGTCTACTATAGATTACTATATAAAGAAAATTAATAATTGGGCTCTTTGTGATAGTTTTGTGTCTAATATTAAAAAGTTAGTCAAAGAAAATAAAGAAGAATTTCTTTCTGTGATTCCAAAATATATAAGTAGTTCTGAGCCATGGTCTGCGAGATTTGCTTTAGTAACCTTAAATAATTATTATACAGAGGAAGCCTATTTAGATCTTATATTTGATTCTATTAGGAGCTTGGAAAATAATGATTATTATGTTAATATGGCGGTGGCCTGGCTTATAAGCACTTGCTATTTGATTAATAGAGAAAAAACTAAGATTTTCATTAAGTCAGGTCAAATGGATGATTGGTGTATTAATAAATCTATACAAAAGATTGTGGAATCTTTGAGAGTATCCTTAGAGGAAAAAGAGGATATTAAAAAGTTAAGAAAGAGAAGAAAATGAGAAAGTAAAAACTGATGGATTTAAGCCATCAGTTTTTTATTTTATGTTATAAAGCAGAGGGAAATTACGGATAATATAAACAAGTATAAATAAATTCAATTCTATCATAAGGTGGTATATCAGAACTTTTGCTATAATACCTGTATAAAATTATAAAACTACTATATAGGTGGTGACAAAATGAAAAATAGAAGGTTGTTGGTGAAATTTTCAGCACTATTTATTATTCTTGTAGTATTAACTTTAGGGTATATATATTATTATGTAAAAGGTTGGGATAATAAAATATATCCTAACAGTTATGTGAATAATATTGATGTTTCAGGATTGTCACTAGATGAAGGCCAGAACTTAATATTAAAGAAATATAATGATTTATCCTCGGAGAAAATTACTGCGGTATATGAAAATCAAGAATATCCCCTTAGTCTTAAGGACATAAAAATGGAGATAGATCCAAAGAGGACCTTGGAGAAGGCTTTAAAGTTTGGAAAAGATAAAGGTTTTTTCAATAAGTACATAGAGCTAAGGAGTAAAAAGAAAAAGCAATATAATTTAGAGTTTACATTTGATGAAAGAGCGGTAAGGGACTTTGTAAATGAAGTAAAAAAATCTGTGGATAGGCCTCCTCAAAATGCAGGGCTAGAGATTATAGATGATAAACCTGTAATTGTAAAGGAGCAAGTAGGAAGGACCTTAGATGGAGAGCAATTATACAATAATATTATTAGCAAGATATATAAATATGGTATTGAAGACGACAAAGTCCCTATCAATATCATAGAAAAAGAAGCCACAATAAAAGCTGAAGATTTAAAGGATGTGAACTACAAAGTTTCAACTGCTACTACCTATTTTTCTACTGCCACCAAAGGAAGAGCCGACAATATTGCTTTGGCAGCAAGTAAGTTAAACGGTAAAATCTTAATGCCAGGTGAGGAATTTAGTTTTAACAAGGAAACTGGAGAAAGAACCTTAGCTAATGGATTTAAGGGGGCACCGGTTATAGTGAATAGCAGGCTAGTAGATGGCATTGCTGGAGGAGTTTGTCAGGTTTCTACTACTTTATACAATGCAATTATTAAGTTAGGTATTAAATCTCAAATGAGGAGAAACCATTCCTTAGCACCTGCGTACATTGAACCGGGCTTTGATGCTACAGTATCTGAAAGTATAGACTATAAATTTAAAAATACTACAAAGTATCCCTTATATATTGAGTGTATAACAAATAAGGGTAAAATAACTTTTAACGTATATTCCCATTCCTCTCTTACAGAAATAAAATATAAACTTTTTACAGAAATATTAAATGTTGAAGAACCCCAAATATATTACAATACCGTAGATTCTCTACCTAGTGGAACTATAAAGAAAGTTCAAGCTCCTGTAAAGGGATATAAGGTAAAAGTATATCTTATAGGCTACAAAAATGGCAAGGAAATCACGCGAGAGTTGATATCTAATGATTACTATCAAAAGGTTGACGGAATTTATAATATTGGTTTGTAAATTATTGGACGAATCTTATTTTAAATCGTATATAGTTGTAGTATAATTAGGAGGCGGGTAGAGAGGAGAAGGTATATGGGGAAAAAGAAAACTATTAATCTTATTATAATACTATCTGTATTTGCGGTGCTTATTATGGCTGGAAGTGCCGCATATGCAGGATATGTATACAGGATAGCTAGTGATTGGGACAAACTTATTTATCCCAATATTAAGGTTATGGATGTAAATATTGGTGGTAAAACAGAAGAGGAAGCTAGGGCATTACTAAAGGAAAAGTTCCAAGATAAGGTTAGTGAGAAAATAATAAAGATAACTTATGAGGACAAAACCTATGCTATAGAATACAGTAAATTAAATGCCCGCTACAATATAGATAAAGTTATTAATGAAGCTTTTAGCTATGGCAAGGGTTTTTCTATTTTTAAGAAAAAAAAGCTGGTTATGAATGGGTCAGGCTTTAATCTGCAACTAGAATTTGATTATGATGATGAGTATATCTCAGAAGTTATAGGATTAATGGAGAAGGATATCAACAAGGATCCTGTGGATGGTAAGCTTGAAATGGTTTCTAGTGGAAAGTTTAATATTATACCTGATAAAAAAGGGTACAAGCTCCAAGCTGAACAGTTAAAAAACAGTATTGTTAATAATATTAATGATAAGCTTGATGTAGATGTAACGATAAATGCTCCTGTTGAAACAATTTCCGCAAGGAAAACAGAAGAAGAATTAGCTAAAGTTAATTCTTTAATAGCTTCATATTCTACTAGCTTTACTACCTCAGCTCCAGGTAGAGTAAATAATATTGAATTATCTACAAAAGCTATAAATGGCATTCTATTAATGCCAGGAGATACTTTTAGTTTTAATGAAGTTGTTGGAGAGAGGACCAAAGCTAGAGGTTATCAAGAAGCTGGTGTAATAATAAATAATAAGATAGAATCAGGGATAGGGGGAGGTATCTGCCAAGTATCTTCAACACTATATAATGCTATTATAAAATCCAATATTAATTCTACGGAAAGATTCCCTCATACCCTTCCGTCGGCTTATGTAGACTTAGGAAGGGATGCTACAGTGGATTGGGGAAATATAGATTATAAATTTACTAACACTTTAGATTATCCAATATATATTGAAGGCTATACTAAAAATAAAGTCCTATACTTTAATGTGTATTCTAATAAGTCCCTGACTAATAGAAGATACGATATAGTTAATGATGTCTATAAAACAGAAAAGTCTACCACTAAAACCATTAAGGATTCTAGCATGCCTGAAGGATCAAAAAAGATTGTACAAAAAGCCCAAACAGGATATAAGGTGAAAGTTTATCTAAATACATATGATGAAAACAATAAGTTGATAAAACAAGAGCTTATATCAGACGATTATTATAGACCTATTCAAGGCATTGTAAAGGTTGGTACAAAAAAGATTAATTAGAAATAGACAGGCAGTCCTGCTGACTGTCTGTTTTGTGTTTTTATGTAAAATATGACTAAAGTGTAAGTATTATGGTCTAAAATACATAATATGATAAAATGTTATAAGGAAAAATGATTATATGTTATAATGGAAGATATCTTTATGGAATTATAGGTCAAAGGAGAGAGCTATATGAGAGAAGGAAATGTAAAAATAGAAGAAATATTATCTAATGTTGAGAAAGTTATAATCGGTAAGAGGGAGTCAATTATTAATATTATTAAAGGGATTATTGCTGGAGGCCATATATTAATAGAGGACGTACCAGGAGTTGGAAAGACAACCTTGGTAAAGGCACTAGCTAAATCTATTAATTTGTCATACAGCAGAATACAATTTACACCAGATTTGCTACCTTCAGATATAACAGGTATATCTATATTTAATCAGAAGGAGATGCAATTTGAGTTTAGAAAAGGACCTATTTTTGCCAACATAGTATTGGCAGATGAGATAAATAGAACTTCTCCTAAAACACAATCAGCCTTGCTGGAAGTTATGGAAGAAAATCAAGTTTCAGAAAGTGTCAATACCTTTGAATTGGAGCAGCCTTTTTTTGTTTTAGCAACTCAAAATCCAATAGAATACGAAGGAACCTACACTTTACCAGAGGCTCAGCTAGACCGATTTATGATTAAGATAACAATAGGTTACCCGGATAAAGTTTCAGAGGGTCAGGTCTTGGCCTTGTATAAAAATAGAAAGCCTTTGGAAGAACTAGAGCCTGTTGCAACAGCTGAGGATATTATTGCTTTACAAAAGATTTGTAAAGAGGTAACAGTGGCTGAGGAGATTAATCAATATATAGTTAATATAGCAGAAGTTACAAGAACTTCCGCACTGCTAAACTTAGGAATGAGTACTAGAGCAGCCTTATCTCTTCAAAGAATTGCTCAGGCATCAGCTTTAATCTGTGGAAGAAATTACGTCATTCCAGAAGATGTAAAAAACAATGTCCTCCTGGTCCTTGCACATAGGCTAACCCTTTCTTCAGCAGCCAGAGCAAATAATTATACTAGCGAAAAAGTAATAGCTAACCTACTTCAACAGGTTCCTGTACCAAAGGTGAACTAGTATGTTTCGTATTAATATAAGGTTTCTAATTCTCCTTATCTTGTTTTTTGTATTAGCTTATATAGAAGGGGGACCACTCTTCTACAGGGTCTTTTATTCAGTGGTAGCAATATTGCTAATTTCTATTGTAGTTATAATAAGTAACCGAAAAAACTTGAATTTGGATATATTATTTGAAAGAAGTAGATATAGTGCTGGAGATCTAGGTAGCTTTAAAATAGTTTTGAAAAACAAGGGTTGGATTCCTGTTTCTTATTTGCTGGTGAACAATTCTGCCTTTAAAAAGCTTAGCTCCAGATACAATGGAGATGCAGTTTATATTGGAAGTAAGAAATCCAAGAGCTTAGAATATCAAGTTCGGTTCAGAATTAGAGGAACATATGATTTCAGCCATACGGACCTATGGTTTAGAGATACTGCTTCAATAATTAAAAGTCATAAAGTTTGTAAAAACAAAGTATTTATTCAAGTGTATCCCAAGATTATAGATATTCCTCCAAACTTATTTAATGGAATCAATCTATTTAATGACTATAAATTAAGCAGTTCTGGTATAGAAGATCCTTATGCTATAAAGGATAACAGGAAGTACAAAGCAGGAGATAATCTTAATAGAATCAACTGGAAGGTTAGCGCTAAATACAACGAACTATATGTAAAGAACCATGAAGTGTTTATTGGGGAAGAATTTAACTTTTTTCTAGATATGAACAGTGGTAATTATCAATACGACATAAATGGAATTAGTGAGGAGCAGTTAATAGATTTTTCTGCTTCTGTAATACACTCTTTAACTAGAAAAGCCATAGTTTCTAAGCTATATATTAATGCTGCAAATTCTAGAGTTTTTCATGTGAGAGAAAAGAGAGAATTTGCTCAATTAATGGATTATTTAATGAGGACAAAGAGCGATGGCAAGGAAAGTTTTACCAGGTATTTAAAAGCCTTTATGGACACAATTATTACAATGAACAATGTAGCCTTTATAACTTCAAGGGTAGATCAGGAATTTTATGAATTTATTCTAGACCTAGAATCAAGAAAAAAGAATTTGTTTGTTTTCTATAATAAGGTTCATAAGGAGGATAAAGAAAATATTGATAAACTAATGAATTTAGGGGTTAAAGTAGTTAACATTTCTAAATTTATATAGATATCCAGATACAATTTATAATTTCTATACTAGAATTAATATCTTTTAGGGATATCTATTAAAAGGATGTGATTAAATGGAGTGGTTTAGACAACATATAGTTGGTGTATTTGTACACTATATAAATATAATTTTTATGTTTGCACTTATGGCTATTTGCTATCAAATAGAAGATTTTAATTATTTATATATAACCTTGATATATTTACTGTTTATTATATTTTACCTATTTTACACTGGAGTTCTAAACACTGGCTTTAAGAAATTTGTCTTTTTATTGATAGCATTGGCAACCTTAGTTTTTTTTAGCTTTATTTTTAAAGATTCCATACTAGACTTTTTTTATGAAGAAATAGTTTTAAACATTACAAGTATTAATAGTCAGCTATATAATGGAGAGCTTACCTACTTTTATCAGTATAAACCTATAATAACCCTTGCCTTACCTCTAATTTTGATAATTTTATTCACCCTCTATAATAGTAAAATTACTGAGGGAATCCTTTTCTTATCTCTATTAGAAATGGCCTTCTTTTGGTACTTGGAGTATGAAGAGGGAGTAGTAAGGCTCTTGCTACCTTTTGCTATTATTTCCGTAATGACTTATATGCTTAACAATTACAAAAAGACCATGATGCAATTTCACAAGAAGGGAATATACGCTTCTATTAGTGGCAGAAAAATCTTTGCAAATATATTAATATTTAGTATTATTGCTGGACTTATATCCTTACCTTTACCTCAAGATTTTGAAGGAAAAGATAAGTTATCTATATTTGAAAGTTTAAATGGCAAGGGAAAAAAATCCTTTGGGAAAACTACTATAGAACTTGCTACTAAAGAAGCTTTTCATCTAAGTCAAACAGGCTATTCAAATACGGAAAAAATGTTAGGGGGGCCTATCAAATTAAATAACGCTTTAGCCTTTAAGGTAAGGAGCGATAAGAGCTACTATTTGAAAGGGTCCGTTAAGGATCAGTATACTGGTTACTCCTGGAGAAACACAGTTGAAGACTTAAAAAGCTTTAAATCAGGCATTAGCCCTGAAGCAGAAAGAGTTTGGAGAAACTATGCTACAGTGGATCTTTTTCCTGCTAGTAGCCTAAAGGAGATAACAATTTATCCAGTAAGCTTAAAAACCAGCTCTTTCATGGTACCTATGTATACAAATAATATTAACAATTATGAGGAAGACATAATTGTTGGTGAAGATAGGGCCATATTTATGTGGAAATCTATCATTGAGAAAGAATATACTGTAGAATTCTATGATGTGGACTATTCAGATCAAGGTGAGGACTCTTACGGGGTATATCATTTACAGAATGAAAACTATAATAAGTACTTGCAACTACCTCCAGGAGTTACTGAAAGAACAGTAGATTTAGTATATGACTTGGTCAAGGATGCTACTACTACTGGGGAAAAAGTTGAGATAATAAGAGACTATTTATCTGATAACTACACATACACCTTAGATGCATCAGTACTGCCAGAAGGGAAGGACTTTGTTGACTATTTCTTATTTGAAGATCCAAAGGGCTATTGCGTTCATTTTGCCACTGCCTTAACAGTTATGTATAGAATAGCAGGTATACCTGCAAGGTACGTAGAAGGTTATAAGATGAATGATGCATCAATGAAGGAAGGCTTATATAATGTTACCAACGATACTGCCCATGCCTGGGTAGAGTATCTCGTAAGAGACAATATATGGGCTATAAGTGATTGTGCCCCTACAGCCTTTGAAGAAAACTTACGTTTAGAGGAAGAAAAGAAAGAGGAAGAGGAAAAACCTTCAGCAGAACCTAAGGAAGAAAAAAAAAGAAGAGAAGGAAAGTCCAAGTACTAGCAAGGGTAACAATAATAAAGAAGAAAAAAACAATCCTATTAAATTAAAGCTAAGTTCAAAGCATTTATATATTGCCCTTACAGCTATAGTCTTAATGGCTATATTAATATGGATAACACTTGCAGCGAGAAGAAAAAGAAAAATCCTAAATAGCGAAAGCTTAATTCCTTTATACAGCTATATTTTAAAAAGATTAAAAAGGTATAAAATTAAGAAGGATCCATCTGTAACGGAAAGAGAGTTTGCTGAAAGTCAAGATGGACAATTGAAAGAAATTTTATTACCCTTGACTGAAGAGGTTTATGATGAATTCTATGGCGGTGTAAAGAAGAAGGGCTTTGAAAAAAATACTATCTACTATAACTTTGAAGAATATTTAAAGAAAAAAGAGAATAAATTTAAATATTATTTAAAAAAATGGTTTTAGATTCATTTACTATTGTCTCAATTAAAAATAAGGTTTTCAGCAATCTTTGTTGAAAGCCTTATTTTTGCTTTAAAAAGTTAGAAAGCAATAAAGATTTAATAAAAAAATACTATCCAAAGATAGAAACTATATGTTAAAATATAAATAACTATGACTGTTTACAGTTCTTGTTTATGTTTAAAATTTGGTATGCTAAACAAATATAAGGATGTGTTACTAACGTGAAGATGAAAATTAAGAGCAAAAGAAGATTTTTTTTATCATTATCAATATTAATAATAATTGCAATGGCTTTTAACGGTAAAAACCTTTTAAATAAAGTTTTAACATCTGATGCTATAGGTAATAAAAGTAGTAATTCTACTAAGGAAAACAAGTTTCAGGGGACTCCTATTAGTATAAGTAAAGAGGGAACCATTACCTTTGACCAAAGTGAGTATTTTAAAAAATACATAATCAAATTAGTGGACAAGAAACAATACTCAGGTTACAAGGAAGATGATGATTATATATATTTAGATTTAAAAGCTGTAGATAAACATAAGTTAAACTCTAATAGCTTTAAAGAAGATGATGAAAAAATATTTTTATCAAAAATAGATGGTAAAACTACCATGACCATTAAGAAAGAATTTACTCAGAATAATTTTGTTTTTCTTAATGAGTTGACAAATTATTTAATGGTTTTAATAAGCAAGAAAGAAGAACCTTTTACCCATACAGTTGTAGTAGATCCAGGTCATGGTGGAGGAGATCCAGGAACAGAAGCTTACGATAAAAGTTTTTTTGAAAAAGAGGTAACTTTAAAAATAGCATTAGAAATGAGGCCGGAACTAATTTTCTATGGTAAAAAGGTGGTAATGACCAGGGATAAGGATTTGGAGAGCGATGAATATTTAGAGCGTCAAAGAATTGTAGACATTGCTAACGAGAACCAGGGAGATGCCTTTGTTTCAGTCCATATTGACGCTTATGATAAAAGCAACATTTACAATGGTATTAGCGTTTATTATGCCCAGTCTAATTCTGTACCTGAGGAAAGTGAGGCTATGGCTCTAAAAATTCAAGAAAAGATTTTAACTTCTGATAATTGGAATGATAGGGGAATAAAATTTGAGGATTTTAAGGTAATAAGATTGGCACAAATGCCAGCAGTCTTAGTTGAATGTGGCTTTGCTAGCAATCCAGAAGATGTTAAAAGGCTAAATGACAATAATGTATTAAATAATCTTGCAAAAAACATATCAGCAGGAATAATTGCATATTTAGATGGAAAATAATATACAAAAGCCGCCTTTTAAGGGCGGCTTTAATTCATAAAAGGTAAAAATTCAGGATTAGTCAAATACTATTTTAAGAGAAAAAATTTATGAAAAAATCATTCCTTTACTAATTAGTACTTATGAGGTAATATATGAAGAGGAATAATAATTGTTTTATAATGTAAAAAATCGACAAGGAGGTGTTTGGTTGAATTTAAACATAGTTCTATTTCAGCCTGAAATACCGCAAAACACTGGAAATATTGGTAGAACTTGTGTTTTAACAGATGCTACTCTTCATTTGATTAAACCTTTAGGTTTTAGCATTGATGACAAACAATTAAAAAGGTCAGGCCTAGATTACTGGACCTATCTTAAATTAGAAGTCCATGAGTCCTATGAAGAGTTGAGACAAAAATATCCGGACTCTACTTTTTATTTTTCAACAACTAAAGCAACTAAAAAATATAGCGATGTAGCTTATAAAGAAGGAGATTTTATTGTTTTTGGAAGAGAATCTTCTGGTTTACCAGATTATATCCGTGAAGAAAACAAGGAAAATCTCATTAGACTACCTATGCTTGAGAGTAGCACACGTTCTTTAAATTTATCAAACTCAGTAGCAATCATGGTTTATGAGGCGCTGAGACAAATGGATTTTCCAAATATGAAATAGGGGGGAACAAATGGCCAGTATTATTATTACAGATTCAACTTGTGACCTTACACTAGAGTATGTTCAAGAAAATGCTGATCTTCTTGATACCTTGGGTATGCCTGTTAATATAGATGGTTACGAGTATCTGGATGACTTTGGTAAAAGTCTACCACATGAAGAATTTTATTCTAAACTAAGATCAGGTATTATGCCTTCAACTGCACAAATCAATATGTTTAGGTTCAAGGAAATGTTTAAAAAGCATTACAAAGCCGGTAAGTCTATAATATACATAGGCTTTTCTTCTGGAATGAGTGGAACCTATATTAACTCTTTACTTGCCCGTCAAGAAATCTTAGAGGAGTATCCCGATGCGGATATCACTGTTATAGATTCACTGTCTGCATCTATTGGCCAAGGGGTACTAGTAGTAGAGGCTGTTGATTTGCTAAGACAGGGCAAAACTAAAGAAGAAATTGTGGATTGGTTAGAGACACATAAGTTAAAATCCAACCATTGGTTCGCTGTAGATGACTTAAACTATTTGAAAAAAGGTGGAAGAATTTCTGCTACCACAGCTGTAGTAGGGACAGCCTTAAACATAAAACCTATATTAACAGTAGACAATGATGGGAAACTAGGACCATACAGCAATGTCAGAGGAAGAAAGAAATCTTTAAAATTCTTAGCAGATAAAGTTCATGAACACATGGTAGATGAAGAAAAAACAACCTTAATTATTGGACATGGCGATTGCTTAGAAGATGCAGAAATGTTAAAAGAATATATACTTGAGGAATCTACACCGAAAAAGGTAATTATATCTCAATTATCGGCAACTATAGCTTCTCATGTTGGACCTAATATGATAGCTGCAGCTTTTGTAGGAGATCTTAGAGAGGCAAAATAACTTTAAGGAATAATACGCTATTATAATATTTATTAAATAAAAAGGTTGTATAAGAGTCTAGAACTTTTATACAACCTTTTTTAATGGACCTTTATTTAGATTTTCGGTTTGCAAAGCAATCTTCCATAGATTTTTTTGTACATAGGCTACAATTGTTCTTTAAGTCAGATAGTTTTTTCTTGTTTATAGCAATGGACCATTGATTCATGATTTTGGCCACTTCCATGGAATTATTGAGGGTTTCAGTGAACTTAACACCGTACTCTTTTATTTGGTCGTTAACAGGTTTGCTTCTTACTATGTAACCGTAGAAGGTAAAATTACTTCCTAAAAGGAGAAGTTTAAAACTAAAAATTGCTGTATTTATGGCTGGAAATGATAAATTAGACAAGAAGCAAAGTCCTCCAGGGCCTATGTTCTTTATACAAACAAAAGTTCCTCGTGACATTACCATCCTTCCATTTACTGAGTAAAGACTCATAGAGGCACAAAGAGGAAGGTCATGTTTAACTCTAAAAAATTTTCTTTTATTAATTTTCACATTAGCACTCATGGATGTATCCCACCCTTTCTTAATTATACAGGAGTGTAAACGTTTTATTTATTAATTATATTATATGATAAAAATCACTAAATTTAAAGTATAAATTTAGTTAATTCTACAGAAACTTGTCACTTCATGTCCTAAATTAAATAGATTTAAGATTTTTACAGTTAAAAGACCTATTTATATGTAGCTTTAAGTTAGAGAGTTATATAAAAAAATAAAGTTTAAAAAAAATTGAAAAAACTATTTAAAAATTAGTAGAAGTACTTTATAATAGATAGTGGGACGAAAAAAAGTACACTGGGACGTTAAGTGGCCAAAGAGGTGTTGTCTTTGAAAGAAATTTTGAAACTGCAGGAGAAGATTGTGCCTGAACTCATTGAATTGCTAGAAAAGAGATATAATATATTAAGAACAATATATTATAATCAACCAGTAGGAAGAAGAATTCTGGCCAACAATCTAAATTTGGGCGAACGAATAGTTAGGACAGAAATAAGTTTCTTAAAATCTGCTAACTTAATAGAAGTTAATACTCCTGGTATGATTGTTACATCGGAAGGAGAAGAGGTCCTTAATAAGCTAAAAGGTTTTATCCATGAAATTAAGGGGATATCAGAAATTGAAGATGCATTAAGAAAAAAGCTTAATATCAAAGATGTCATTATAGTTCCTGGAAGTATAGAAGAAGACAGCACGGTAATGAAGGAATTAGGTAGAGCTGCTGCAACATATATAAAAGGAATAATAAAAAATGACGATATTATTGCTCTTACTGGTGGCAGCACAATTAAAGAAGTAATAGACAATATGCCTAAACTTCAAAATTTACATAATATATTAGTGGTTCCCGCCAGAGGTGGAATGGGTAAACAAGTTGAGACTCAGGCTAATACTTTAGCTGGTAATCTGGCAAATAAAGTTTCTGGAAGTTATAAACTTTTACACATACCAGATAATATTAGTGATAAGGCTCTAGATGCCATGTTAAATGAGAGAGACATAAAAGATACTATATGCTACATAAAGAATACAAATGTACTCATTTACGGTATAGGACGAGCGGATGAAATGGCTCGTCGTAGAGGAGTGCCACAAGAAAAGATCCATGGGCTGATAAAAATGGGAACAGTAGGCGAGGCATTTGGATGTTATTTTAATAAAAGTGGAAAGGTAGTATATTCTACACCCACTGTTGGAATAAATAGTAGTGATATTAAAAAAATTGATCACCCTATAGCGGTAGCAGGAGGAGAAAGTAAAGCAGAAGCTATACTGGCTACGGAGATAAATAATAAAAAGGGTGTACTTATCACTGATGAAGGTGCTGCTAGAGAGATAATAAGATTAATAAAAGAAAATTAATCTTATGATTTTATTTAATTTTGTTTAAAATATATTTATTTAAATATATATTTTATTTTTAAAGGAGGTACTTTAAATGGTTAAAGTAGGTATTAATGGTTTTGGTAGAATAGGACGTCTTGCTTTTAGAGCGGCCTTAGAAAATCCAGAAGTAGAAGTAAAGGGAATAAACGATCCTTTTATCGATTTGGATTACATGGTTTATATGTTAACTTATGATTCAGTTCATGGTAAATTTACTGGAGAAGTTTCTGTAGATGAAGCTAACAATGCATTAATTGTTAATGGAAAGACAGTAAAAGTATTCGCAGAAAAAGATCCTTCAAACATTGATTGGGCTTCATGTGGAGCAGAATACATACTTGAATGTACAGGTGTATTCACAACTACAGAAAAAGCTTCAGCTCACTTTAAAGGTGGCGCTAAGAAGGTTGTTATTTCCGCTCCTTCAGCAGATGCTCCAATGTTCGTAATGGGTGTTAACCATGACAAATATACAAAGGACTTAAAGGTTATCTCCAACGCTTCTTGTACTACAAACTGTCTTGCACCTTTAGCTAAGGTTATCCATGAGAAGTTTGGTATAGTTGAAGGTTTAATGACAACTGTTCACGCAACAACTGCTACTCAGAAAACTGTTGACGGTCCTTCAATGAAAGACTGGAGAGGTGGAAGAGCAGCTGCTGCTAACATAATTCCTTCTTCAACTGGAGCTGCTAAGGCTGTTGGTAAGGTTATCCCTGAATTAAACGGAAAATTAACTGGTATGTCCTTCAGAGTACCAACTGTTGACGTATCCGTTGTTGACTTAACTTGCAGACTTGAAAAATCAGCTTCATACGATGAAATAAAGGCTGTTGTTAAAGAAGCTTCAGAAAATGATTTAAAGGGTATTCTTGGATACACTGAAGATGCAGTTGTTTCAACTGACTTCATCCATGACAAGAGAACATCCATATTCGACGCTGGAGCAGGAATATCATTAAATCCTAACTTCGTTAAGCTAGTTTCCTGGTACGATAACGAATGGGGTTATTCAAACAAGCTAGTTGACTTAACAGTTCACGCTGCTAAGGTAGACGCTGAATAATTAGCAAAAGCTACTATAATTTTATAATTTAAATAATGAATTAAAGGTCTGGTTTTGTAGTGTTGATGCGGGGCTCCTAATTGAGCCCCTGGCATCTACAGGTGGCTATGAGGCCAGGCTTTTTTAATAAAGGCAAGAGGTGAATTAAATGAGTTTTAATAAAAAGACTATTGAAGACATCGAAGTTAAAGGTAAAAGAGTACTTGTTAGATGTGACTTTAATGTTCCTCTAAAGGATGGCGCTATAACAGATGAAAATAGATTAGTTGGAGCTCTTCCAACAATAAAATATTTAATAGAAAAGGGAGCTAAGGTTATTCTTTGCTCACACTTAGGAAAGGCTAAGGGACCAGACCCAAGCTTAACTCTTGCATCAGTTGCTAAGAGACTTTCCGAACTACTTGACAAGGAAGTAGTTTTTGCTGCTGATGACACTGTAGTTGGTGACAATGCCAAGGCAGCTGTAGCAGCAATGAAAGAAGGAGATGTAGTTCTTCTTGAAAATACTAGATTCAGACCAGAAGAAGGAAAGAATGAAGATAGTTTTTCAAAGGACTTAGCTTCCTTAGCAGATGTATATGTTAACGATGCTTTTGGAACAGCTCACAGAGCACACTGTTCTACAGTAGGTGTAACTAAATTCGTTGACACTGCAGTATGTGGTTACTTAATTCAAAAGGAATTAAAGTTCCTAGGAGAGGCTGTTAACAATCCAGAAAGACCTTTCGTTGCTATATTAGGTGGAGCAAAGGTTTCAGATAAAATCAATGTAATCAATAACTTACTTGATAAGGTTAATACAATAATCATTGGTGGAGGAATGGCCTACACATTCTTAAAGGCTCAAGGATATTCTATAGGAAATTCTTTAGTAGAAGCTGATAGACTTGACTATTCCTTAGAAATGGTTAAAAAGGCTGAAGAAAAGGGCGTTAAGTTCTTACTTCCAGTTGATAACAGAGTGGCAGATAAGTTTGATGCTAACGCAGAAGCTGTTATCACTGAAGATCAAAATGTTCCAGAAGGATACATGGCCCTTGATATTGGACCTAAATCAGAAAAAATATTTGCTGATGCAGTAAAAGAAGCTAAGACTGTAGTTTGGAACGGACCAATGGGAGTTGCAGAATTTAAAAACTTTGCAGCTGGAACTGTTGCTGTTGCTAAGGCTATGGCAGATTCCGATGCTACTACTGTAATCGGTGGAGGAGACAGTGCTGCTGCTGTTAACAATCTTGGCTTTGGTGACAAGATGACTCATATATCCACTGGTGGTGGAGCTTCTCTTGAATTCTTAGAAGGTAAAGAATTACCAGGAATAGCTGCGCTAAACGATAAATAGTTGTTTAGAAGTTAGAAGATAGAAATTTGAAGATGGAAAATTGAGGCTAGATAGTGGAAGCTGAAATTAGGGTGATAGGGCTTGGGGCAAGTGCTCTAAGCCCTTTCCTAAGTAATAGTCATATTTGGAAATAGAGGAGGATTTTAAAATGAGAACACCAATTATTGCGGGAAACTGGAAGATGCATTATACTGTAGAAGAGGCTGTGAAAACTATAGAAGCATTAAAGCCTTTAGTTAAGGATGCAAAATCCGAAGTAGTAGTATGCCCAACTTTTGTTTGCTTAGATGCTGTAAAAAAAGCTGTAGAAGGTACAAACATAAAGGTTGGTGCACAGAATGTTCACTTTGAAGAAAAGGGAGCTTTCACAGGAGAAGTTGCGCCAGGAATGTTAGAAGCAATGAAGATAGACTATGTTATCATAGGACACAGTGAAAGAAGACAGTATTTCAACGAAACTGATGAAACTGTTAATAAAAAGTTAAAGGCTTGCTTTGCCCATAATTTAACTCCAATCCTTTGTGTTGGGGAATCTTTAGAAGAAAGAGAAACTAACATAACCGAAGAAGTGATAGGAAGACAGGTTAAGCTTGATTTAGGAGGCTTAACTGCTGATCAGGTTAAGGAACTAGTAATTGCTTATGAACCAATCTGGGCAATTGGAACTGGAAAAACTGCTACTTCTGAGCAGGCAAACGAAACTATAGCTTTCATTAGAGGCTGTGTAAAGAACCTTTATGGACAGGAAGTTGCAGATGCTATCAGAATACAGTACGGTGGATCTGTAAAACCTGCAACTATTAAGGAGCAAATGGCTATGTCTGATATTGATGGAGCTTTAGTTGGCGGTGCTAGCTTAGTTCCAGAAGACTTTGCAGCTATTGTGAACTTTTAGTTTGTGACTATTGACAAAGGTCTTGCCATTTATGGGGGAAATTCAGCTTTTTAGCTGAATTTCTTTCGTAATTCTTGAATTATTCTAACAAAGATTGTTCTACAAAATTTATTATTAAAATGGGAGGTAAATAATGACTAAGAAACCTGTAATGTTGATGATTTTAGATGGTTTTGGAATTAGTGATAAAGAAGATGGAAATGCAATTAGAGCAGCACACAAACCTAATATAGACAAGTTATTTGAACAATATCCTCATGTCCAATTAGGAGCTAGTGGTCTCAATGTTGGTTTGCCAGATGGACAAATGGGTAACTCTGAAGTTGGCCACTTAAATATTGGAGCTGGTAGAATTGTATATCAAGAGCTTACAAGAATAACAAAGGCTATAGAAGATGGCGATTTCTTTAAAAATGAAGTTTTAAATGCTGCTATAGACAAGGCTATTGAAAATAATGGGGCCCTTCATGTAATGGGACTTGTTTCTGACGGAGGTGTTCATTCCCATATTGACCATTTAAAAGCTATTTTTAAATTAGCTAAGGATAAGGGACTTTCCAAGGTATATTTACATGCCTTCATGGATGGAAGAGACACACCACCATCTTCCGGAAAGGATTATATAATCGATGTAGAAAATTACTTAAAGGAACTTGCAAACGGTAAGATTGCTACAGTATCTGGAAGATATTACGCTATGGACAGAGATAACAGATGGGAAAGAGTACAGCTAGCTTATGACGCTATGGTTAATGGAAAAGGTGAAACAGCAGCTAGTGCTGTAGAAGCTATGGAAAAGTCCTACAATGACAACAAAACTGATGAATTTGTTCTTCCTACAGTTATTTTAGAAGAGGGCAAGCCTCTAGCAACTATAAACAATGGAGATTCTGTAATCTTCTTTAATTTCAGACCAGATAGAGCTAGAGAAATTACTAGAGCTATCAATGATAAGGAATTTGATGGTTTTGAAAGAGAAAGCTTAGACTTATTTTTCGTATGCATGACTCAATATGATAAGACAATGGAAAATGTACACATAGCCTATAAGCCTCAATCCTATACAAATACTTTAGGTGAGTATGTCAGCAAATTAGGAAAGAAACAATTGAGAATTGCAGAAACAGAAAAGTATGCCCATGTAACCTTCTTCTTTAATGGAGGAGTTGAAGCTCCAAATCCAGGAGAAGATAGAGCTCTTATTAATTCACCAAAGGTTGCTACCTACGATTTAAAACCTGAAATGAGCGCATATGAAGTAACAGATGAAGTAGTTAAAAGAATAGATTCAGATCAGTATGATATGATTATATTAAACTTCGCTAATCCTGATATGGTTGGCCATACTGGTGTATTTGAAGCGGCAAAAGCAGCTGTTGAAGCAGTAGATACATGTGTTGGCAAGGTTGTGGACAAGGTTCTTGAGAAAGATGGAACAGTATTTTTAACAGCAGACCATGGAAATGCTGAGCAAATGATTGATTATTCTACAGGTTCAGCAATGACCGCCCATACTACTGGCCCAGTACCTTTCATCTATATAGCTAAAGATGCAAAGGAAATGAGAGAAGGGGGCGTTTTAGCAGATATAGCTCCAACAATGCTACAAGCAATGAATTTAGAAGTACCTGCTGAAATGACAGGAAAATCTCTTATAAAGTAAAGGGAATTTTTCATTGAAGAAAGGAGTTCGCTAAAGATTTAGTGAACTCCCTTTTAATATCCAAAATTATATTAGCTGATTATCTGCAAGTAGGCCATAACCATGAAGCTAGTCCACTCGGTAGCCTGCTCGTTCAAGATCCTTCTTTACTTGATCTACAACAGACTCATCAACTCTTAAGAGCATTTGTCTAATATCCAATTTGGTCTTTGGATTTCTAACAGAAAGATTTTGGACATTAGCCTTATTTTTAGCAAGGATTTGTCCTATCTTAGCCAGTTGGCCAGGTATGTCATGTAAATATATAGTAAGTTTACGTCCGTTATTTAAACCTGTTATGTTTACCATCTCATCAAAGATTGCCTTGTGTGGTATAATTCCTAAAAATTTATCTTCTTTATTTACTAAGGCCACAAATACCGCATCGTTTTGTCTTAGTGTATTTACTATGTGTTCGAAGCTACTGTCTTCCCTTAAGATAGGAATTTCTTCTATTAAAGATTCAACCTTTGCTTCTCTTAATCTTTTCTCTGAATCTGAATCAGTAAGGAATAATTCTAATATTTTATCTTTGAAAATTATGCCTAAAAACTTTTTGTTGTCTACAACAGGCATAGATTTTATATCAGTTTCACGCATTTTTTCTAGGGCAGTTTGTAAGCTGTCCTGGCTGGAAACTGTACTTAAATATTTATGTTTTGTTATAAGTGTGTGAATCTTCATAATTGCACCTCCATTTAAATAAAAATTTTATGTTTTGGAGCGTATCTTCTTTATATAAATATTATAGCATAAATTTAACATTCTTTCATCGCTAAAGGTTGTCTAACAT
>JAAYTB010000192.1 GCA_012523855.1 Clostridia bacterium | reverse complement strand
TATCATAAGCAATCTATTGGCTAGTGTTGGGAGTACTGTTTTCTTAAACCTTTCAAGCATAATGTATCTAATATGTCAGCTTATGGCCTTGCTGAGCTATACCTTATTGTATAGTATACTTGCAAACAATAAAATCAAAAAACCTATGGCAGAAATATATAATCAAATGGATACTACAAGCTACATGTTAGGCCAGAAAAATAGAAACTTACAAGATATTATTGATCAACTAGAAATAGAGATTGCTAATAGAAAAAAATACGAAAGAAAGTTAAAATATGCGGAGGAAAAATATCAAAAGATAGTTAATACTTCGCCAGAAATAATTTATATGCAATATGGCAACGAAATTATTTATATGAATGATGTAGCCAGAGATTTTTTCAACTGCAAAGGCAATGAATCTATCGAAGGTACATCTATACTGGATATAATTGACGACGAAACTAAGTCAATTATGGAAGAAAGATTGCGACAGACACAAATTGATAAAATTGACTGCGAACCTATTGAAATAACATGTCACTGTTTTGATGGTTCTACAAAGATCTTGCAGGTAACAGACGTATATATCAACTTAGATGGAAGGAATGTAACCCTTAGTAGGGGTGTAGATATAACTATTAAGAAAAAGCTAGAACAGGAAGAAAAACGGTTAAAAGAAGCTATTGAATACGAAAAAATTCGTTCTAATTTCTTCTCTAATATATCCCATGAGTTAAGGACACCAGTTAACCTTATTTACAGCTCACTACAACTTATACAAATGTATAATGAATCAAACTATGAGAAAAATCCTGTTGTTGACAAGTACTATGAAACTATGAAAAAGAACTGTCTAAGACTTGTACGACTAATTAATAATATTATTGACGTAACTAGAATGGATACAGGCTACTACTCTCCTAACTATTCTCAAGTGGAAGTAGTTAGTACCATAGAAGATTTAACTCAATCAGTAGTTGACTACATTAAGGATAGAAAAATTTCCATTGTATTTGACACTGATGTAGAAGAAAAAGTAATGAATGTAGACAAGGCCCTACTAGAAAGAATGCTTTTAAATATACTATCAAATTCAGTTAAGTTCTCTAAGGAAGAGGGTAACATAGAAATAACATTGTCAGATAAAAGAGATGGTATAGAAATAAAGGTCCAGGACGATGGAGTTGGAATACCAAAGGAAAATCTTGCAAATATATTTGATAAGTTCGTCCAAGTGGACAAGTCCCTAAGAAGGAACACAGAAGGCAGTGGCCTAGGCTTAGCAATTACAAAATCTATTGTTGATATTCATAAAGGAAAAATAAATATTATTAGTAGCGAAAAGGGAGGATGTACCACCACAGTATATATTCCAGATAAAAAGATCTTCTATGCGGAGAGGCTTGGCAATGCCTTTGGACATAATAATGGAGCCTTGTTAGATGGATACATGGAGGCGGCAGCAGATACAAGGGGAATAAGCACTGTAGTTAAAAAGCAGCTATCAGAACAGATTATTCTGGAATTTTCGGATATTTACTAAGTAAAGTGGGTAATAATACAAAAGACAAAGTAATGAAAGCAGGGTGGTATAATGCTAGAAAAAACTAATAAGAAATTACATATACTAGTAGCCAATGATGACGGAATAGATGCGCCAGGTATATACGCCTTAGCTGAAAGGCTTCAGAAGGACTACCATATAACAATGGTAGCTCCTTCTATGCAAAGAAGTGCTAGTTCCCATTCTATCACTATTTCTAACCATTTGACTGTAAGAAAACATTCAATTCTAGGCTTAAATTTCAAGGCCTATTCTGTGGATGGCACACCAGCTGATTGTGTAAGGCTAGCCTTAGGTCAACTAGTTGAGGACAAAGTAGATCTGGTGGTATCCGGCATTAACAGAGGCTATAATTTAGGCATGGATATTTTATATTCTGGAACAGTTTCCGCAGCAGTGGAGGCAGCTATTTATAAGGTGCCTTCTATTGCCGTGTCAACAGATCAATTTGACCAGATCCAAGAGTACAGCACAGCAGCAGATTATGCAGCTATACTGGTAAAGATGGCCATAGAACATGGCTTGAAAAATGATGTTGTTCTAAATTTAAATGTGCCTCCATTGAAAAATGAAGAAATTAAGGGGATAAAGGTATGCAGAATGGGCAACATGGTATACGGCAATTATTTTATTAAAAGACAGTCAGATGAAAACCTTAAGGAAGAGGAAACCGCAATATTCGACATCATGGGTAGTACCTATGAACCAGAAGCAGAGGACATGGATACCTTTTACATTAAAGAAGGTTATGCCACTGTAACCCCTTTGCATTACGATTTGACAAATTTCAAATTATTAAAAGAAGTTTCACAGTGGTTTTCCTAAATTGCTAAAAATATTTTGAATTTACATAATTTTATTAAGAATCTAACAAAGTTTTACGGAATATGACTACAAAAATGAAGTATAAAAATGTATAATATATATAGGTTATATAAGATATAAGTCAATCTAAAAATCACTTAATAGTTTTAAAAAATAATTTGCAAACTTTATGATAATTAAGAGAAAGTAATAAAGAAGATAGGGGTAGTAAGATGGGTAGAAAAGTACTTATTGCTGATGATAGTAAATTAAATATTATAATGATCACAGACATACTTCACTCAGAAGGTTATGAAGTTTTTTCCGTTACTTCAGGGAATGAAGTAATGGATGCAGTAAAAGAGTACAAGCCTGACATAGTGCTTTTAGACGTAGTTATGCCTGGTAAAGATGGTTTTACTGTATGCAGCGAGCTAAAATGCAACTATGAATTTAAAAATCTACCTATAATTATGGTTACAGCTAGGACTGAAGCAAAGTATTTAAAAACAGCTTTGGAAATAGGGGCTTTTGATTATATAAGAAAACCTGTAGACGCTATAGAAGTTGCAGCTCGAATTAAGTCTGCTTTAAGATACAAGGAGTACCAGGAAAAGCTGGAGGAAATGGCTATGAAGGATGGGTTAACAGGCCTTTATAACCACGCCCTCCTTATAGAATTATTGGCAAAAGAACACAGCAAACAAAAGAGGTTAAATGGGAGCTTAGCCTTTTTAATGATAGATACAGAT
This sequence comes from Clostridia bacterium, assembly GCA_012523855.1. Lineage (GTDB taxonomy): Bacteria > Bacillota > Clostridia > Clostridiales > Clostridiaceae > Clostridium_AU. The sequence goes on along the minus strand of JAAYTB010000192.1, from coordinate 5,083 downwards.
TACTTTAAAACAGTAAACGATACCTACGGACATCTTAAGGGTAACGAGGTTATTAAAGGGGTAGCCAATATAATGATGTCCACCATCCGTGAAAGCGACGTTGCTGGTAGATACGGTGGAGATGAATTTGGTATCATACTTTCTGATATTCCTTTGGATAAAGTTATTGCAGTAAGTGAGAGAATTAGAAGAAGAATTGCCCTACATTCCTTCTCTTTAGAAGGGGAAACAGTGAATATAACCGTAAGTATAGGTGTCTGCTACAAGTCTCCTGATAATGATATATCCCACAGGGATATGATTAAAATAGCAGATGATGCTATGTACGAAGCCAAGCGTTCTGGAAGAAATAATGTGAAGGTAAGGACTAGGCCAACAAAAGAAGATGAACAGGACCAAGATAAATAGGAATAATGACTTTTAGTTATCAAATCCCCATCTAATCACATACAAATATAGTATAAAGATTGGTGGAGGGAGAAATGTAATGGATGAAAAAGACATAAATGGAGAAGCTACTTTAGGCATAGGAGGCTATGCTGAACTCTTTGAAACCATTGACGACCAGCCAATAGATTGTGGATACTTTATCACATTGGAGGGAAGAAAAGTTAGAGTTGCAAATTCCAAAGACCGTTATATACTAGGTGTTACAACTGCAACACCAACAGTATTAGCTATAGGCAAGGATCTTGCTTGGAAAAACAAGTATCTTACAGATGAATGGGGAAGAATCCTTTACCAAGAAGTCCTAATACCAGAAATGCATGGAGAAGATGGTAGTGTTGTAATACCAGAGCACATAGAAAAGAAACCAAAAATAAATCCTAAATGGGACAAAAATCAAACTTATATTCCAAGGGAATTTAGAAAAGAGTGGGTTTCAGTAGCGTTAATGGGACAAGTTTTGGTGAGAGATGACGGTAGCTGTAAAGAAAATGGCTACTGTATTCCTGCTGACGGCGGCATTGCTACTTCTGCTCCAAGGGGCTACAGAGTATTAGAAAGAAGAAGACCTAATCAAATCTTAATACTGCTGAAAGCTACTGCCTTTCCAACCTCCTCCGTTGTAACAAGAACCAGAACAAGTAATCAGTTGTAAAGAATCATAATGACTCTTGTTTTTCAAGTGCACTTTCAAATGTAAATAAAAAGCAACATTTGGAGCTGCGCTTTTTCTTTTAAAAATTTTTTAATTAAATTTAAAAAAATGAAGGGAAGTTATCTTTTAATGTCGAATAAAAGAAGGTGACATTTGTAGACCTTTTGAGAAGGTTATATTCAAAATATTACAAAAGTCTTAAACAAAGTGGACAGAAGTTTAAAAACATAACATAGAAGGTGGTAATAAAAATGAAAACACTTAGGAAGTTGGTATCTGCAATCATGGCAACGACATTATTCTTCACCTCGGCCATAAATGTTACAGCAGCTCAACCAAACACAACCAATGATGTGAAGGTAGCTACTTCCACAGCTAATAGTGAGTTTAGAGGGGCTTGGTTTAGCACCGTCTATAATCGAGATTGGCTATCATCTGCCTCCATCGGTGTACAGCAGCAGAAAAATGACTATATAAACAAAGTGGACAAACTTAAAGCTGCAGGCTTTAATTCTGTTATTTTCCAGATTAGATCTATGGGGGATGGCCTATATCCTTCAAAGTATGTTACATGGTCAAAATACTTGACTGGTACTGCAGGTAATAACCCAGGTTATGATCCTTTAGCTTTTGCCCTACAGGAGGCCCAGAAGAGAGATTTAGAGTTTCATGCTTGGTTTAATCCTTTTAGAATAAGTGCAGACCCAAACTTTAATGTTAATGATTATATAAGCAAGTTACCTAGCAGCAGTCCCTTAAAGCAACATCCAGAATGGATTGTAAAATACTCAGGCACTTCCACATATCATTGGCTTAACCTAGGTATCCCTGAAGCTAGGCAATATGTTATTGACACCATAATGGAGGTAGTGGAGAACTACGATATTGATGGTATTCATATGGATGATTATTTCTATCCCTACCCTGTCTATGCAGCCAATGACAGCAAGGTAGATTTTCCAGACAATGAAGCTTTTACAAAGTATAAAGGTAGTTTCACTAATAAAGCAGACTGGCGACGAAATAATGTAAATACCTTTGTAAAAGAGCTAGCAGCAAAAATTAGAGCAAAAAAACCTTCAGTTAAAATAGGAATCAGTCCTTTTGGTATATGGAAAAATAGTAAAAATGAAGGTGGAGCTGGTACAAATGGTATCAGTAGTTATTACGACCTATATGTTGATTCTAAAGCCTTTATTAATAATGAATGGATAGATTATATTGTTCCTCAAATTTACTGGAGTATGAGCTATAGTATAGCAGATTACGATGTGCTGGTAGATTGGTGGAGTCAACAGGTAGCTGGCAAAAACGTTCAACTTTATATCGGACAAGCTGCCTATAAGATTAATGCAGGGGGTAGCGACACCGCCTGGACTAATTCCCAGGAAATAATCAATCAAATAAAGTACAATAGAAAAAATTCAAATGTAAAAGGAAGTGTATTTTACAGCGCAAGTGATATACTAGCCAACAAGCTAGGGGTGTACGATGCTTTAAAGAATGATTTATACAAAAGTCCTGCTTCAACACCTCAAATGCCATGGAAACAACCTGCAAATGAAGGTCCTAAGGTGCCAACTAATGTTAAGATATCATCCTTTACTGCTGACAAAGTCACTCCACAAAAGCTAAACACTATAATAAACTTTAATGGAGTAGTAACAGGAGCAAAGAATCCTCAATACAGATATTCCATCAATGATGGTAGCGGTTGGCAAGTTCTTCAAGGATATTCATCAAATTCAGCATTCAAATGGATTCCAAATGCTAAAGGAAACTACAAAATAAGGCTGGAGGTTAGGGAAAAAGGTTCTCCTAATCAATATGATGATATGAAGGAGATCTACTATGTAATCAAGGGTCTATATTCTGTAACTATCGACCCAGGTCATGGTGGCTCAGACATGGGAGCTATCAGCATGTACAATGATTACGAAAAGCACATTAATTTACCTATAGCCTTAACTGTTAGAGATATATTAGAATCTAGAGGCTTAGATGTACACATGACAAGAGTTGGAGATGAATATGTAACACTAGAAGATAGAGTTAAATTTGCTAATAGTCTAAAAACTGATATATTTGTATCAATTCACAATAATTCCTTTTCCAAAGAAGAGGTTAATGGTATTGAAAGTTTCTACTTTAAAAGCAGCGTAAAAGGAAAGGAATTAGCAGAAAAGGTACAAAAAAGTTTAATAGAACAGACAAATGCCAACAATAGAGGAGCAAAAGTTGGAGATTACTATGTATTAAGGCATACAAATATGCCAGCAATACTAATAGAAGGTGGTTTCTTAAGTAATAAGGCAGAACTGGCTAAACTTAAAACAAAAGCCTACCAAGATAAATTGTCTTATGCCATAGCCTATGGTATTTTAGATTACTTTAATGTAAACAGAGAGGATGTTAATCGAGATTCTAAGATAGACTTAAAAGACCTAGCAGCTGTATCAGCTAAATACAACACAAAACGAGGGGACAGCTCATGGTCTAATGCCTCAGACGTTAATAATGATAATGTAGTAGATTTATATGATTTGGTTCTAATTTCAAAACAAATGAAGTAAAAAGGAAAAAGCAGGCTTGCCTGCTTTTTCTTTTGCAGTTTTGTAGTAGGAGGTGTCCTGCCGCCGATAGGCGGAAAAACGGCGAGGAAACCTGATTATAGCTTTCAATGGTATATTGAGGTATAAATGTAAGTAGGTAGAAGGTGAGAGTGTTAATAGTAGAGTTTTTCACTATAGTGCTTTGTTGCAAAAAAGTGTTGATGTGTATCTATAAAAAGTAGACAATCCCTCTAACATAAAAGGATAGTAAGAGGTTGAAGAAAAAAACAAAAAAGTTCTTTTAATTGTTTAAAATAAGAATTAATTGTCAAGAATCCAAATATCGAAAACAAATTCGCCAGAAAATTTGTTTGGAATTTTATTTGGGAGTGACAATTATGGATAAAGATTTAGATGCGTTTTTTGAAGAAGTAATAAGATTAAAACGTGAACTGGATGCTAAAGAAAAACTGGATTGTAAAGAAAAGCAAGAAGGTAAAGAGAAACAAGATAACAACGAAAAACAAGATCTTATTTTACCTGAAGACAAGCAACTAACTGAAGAAGAATTCCTCGCAGTAATGAGCAATCACTGCAAGGATGAGAAAAAAAGAACTTGCCCTTATTGTAAAAAGCATAATGTAGTTAAGTATGGATTCACTAAAAGCAAAAAGCAGCGCTATAAATGTAAAGATTGTATTAAATATTATTGCATAACCACTAATACCCCTATGTATTACAGCAAAAAAACTACGAAGGAGTGGTTTGGCTACTATAAATTAATCTGTACCATGGCTCCACTGCGCAAATCTGCTAAAGATCTTGGTATAAGTGTAGGTACTGCTTTTCAATGGAGACATAAGATCCTAAATGCAATGATACCTATGCTAGAAGGAAAAAAGGAAGGTACAATTGAGATAGATGAAGTATTGATTCCTGAAAGCTTTAAAGGTAATCATTCAAAGAACTTAAGTTTCCAAATGGGTAGACCTGCAGTTAAAAGAAAAAGGACTGCAAGTCAATATATATTCAGTAGTAAGGTGTCCATTCTTTGCTGTAAGGACAGGCAAGAAAATGTATTTGCACGAACTGGCTTTAGAGGGAAGATTCCTTATTCAAGATTGTATTCATTGCTAGCAGATAAAGTGTCTGAAAAATCAGTGCTATGCACAACCAATAACAGGGGATACATACCCCTTGCAAAAAGGCTTAATTGTAAGCTTTATAAGTTAAGAGGAAGATCTGAAGTGGTGGGTGGAAAATACCACATAAAAAACGCTGGAGCCTTTGGCAAAGGTATTGTAAATACCATAAATCATAAGTTTAAAGGAGTGGCCACCAAGTATTTAAATTTCTATTTATCATGGTTTCACTGGCAGGAGTCCAGCAAGAGAAAAACCAATTCTAAGAAGCTTGAAGATATATTAAG
>JAAYTB010000191.1 GCA_012523855.1 Clostridia bacterium | reverse complement strand
GACGAAAAAGAAAACAATAAGTTTAGAAAACAATTACCAGGGGAAAGTGATGAAAAATATGCAGAAAATAAGCTGTTGCAAAAACAAATAAAAGAATATATTGGATGGTTTATAGACCGAGGAAAGTTCCATATAAACTATGATGGAAATTAGTAAGTATAGGGAATTAGGTGAATAGTATGAAAAGAGTAAAGCAGATAGTGAAATATTAACGTTAGAAGAATTAAAATCAGCTTTAGAAACTTTTGAGCGAATACCTGCTGATGAAAAAATCTTGAACTTTTCAAAGTGGTATGTTGACGGTGGAAGTGCTCTAGAGGAGGAGTATGCAAAAAAATTAACTAAAGCTAGAAAAAGTAACCCGGAGTATTTAAATAAACCTTTAGCTGATTTTACTAAAGAAGATTTGAAGTATTTGGATGATTATATAGAAGCACATCCTGAGATTAATTGAGGAAGATATGAAGTTCTTGTTTCAATATATAGAACAGCATCCAGAAATTAAGGAAAAGCCATATGAACCATAAGAAAAATGTCAGTAGCAGCGGTAGGTTATCACTTAATCCTAGTAAAGCACCTTCTTGCCTTACTAGGATTTTTTATATATTTTTTGTAAAGAGTAGCTACGGAAATTTTCAAGCTGTAAAATTTACAATAAAAATTTTTTATAAAAAAACATTTTTTAATGTTGACAATTCCGATAGGATAACCTATATTATTATCATGATGAAAATAAAAATGCTGTGATAAGAAATAGTAGCATAGGCTAAACTGACAGAGAGAAGTCCTCTTGGCTGAAAGGGATTTTCGGTGTAAACTATGTGAATGCGTCTTTGAGCACTGCTTTCGAAAATTATTAGTAGAGGGCAGCGGGTACGCACGTTAAAGCGTTAGGGTATAGATGTACCTGAATAAATGAGATGACATGACAAGTTTTGTTGTGTTAATTAGAGTGGAACCGCAGAGTATAACTCCTGCCTCTAAATTTTAGAGGCAGGAGTTTTTTGACTTAAATCCGGAATTTTCATTTTCATCCTAAGTTATAAATTAGATACAATAGGCGAAAACTAATTAGGAGGTGGGTTGGGAAAAGTTTTATTATTATAATTCATGATATGGAGATAAGCTTATGATTCTTAAATAGAGGAGAATTATAGGTAAGATAAATATTAAAAATCTATTAGAGCAAGATAATGAAAAGGAGAAATTGAAATGAAAAAAAGAAATATATTTATGAGTGCTGTGTTAGCTATAACTTTAGTAGCAGGTTTTACAGGCTGTGCTGCAAAAAACAATGAATCTAATAAGGCAGGCAAGGAAAATTTATTTGAATCCGTTAAGAAGGAAGGGAAAATCCTTATTGGAACAGAAGGAACTTATGCACCTTTTACCTTTCATGATAAGGATGGTAAGTTGACTGGTTTCGATGTAGAAATTGCAGAGGAAGTTGCTAACCGTATTGGGGTTAAAGCAGAGTTTGTTGAAACAAAATGGGATGGAATGTTTGCAGGTCTTGACGCAGGGAGATTTGACATAGTTGCCAATCAAGTAGGAATAAGGCCTGATAGAGAAGAAAAATATGATTTCTCAGAGCCCTATATTAAATCAAGGGCAGTCCTTATAGTTGCAAAGGATAATACAAGTATAACAAAGTTTGAAGATTTAAAAGGCAAGAAGGCTGCACAAACTTTAACAAGCAACTATGGTGATATAGCTAGATCTAATGGTGCTGAAATAGTAGCAGCAGAAGGCTTTAATCAAACAATAGATTTGATTTTAGCTAAGAGGGCAGACGCCACTGTAAATGACAGTATATCCTTCTATGATTTATTAAAACAAAAACCAGATGTAGCTGTTAAAATAGTGGCAGAGCAAAGTGATGCCAGCTCAAGTGGATTTTTGTTCAGAAAAAACAACAAAGAATTAGTAGAGGCTGTTAACAAGGCTTTAGACGATATGAAAGCAGACGGAACTTACGAAACTATTTCAAAGAAATGGTTTGGTGTGGATGTCTCAAAATAATGTGGTGATAAGATGAATGTAGACGATAGAACTTTAAGACTTTTACAAATAGCAGTAGACTCCTTTTGGCCCATGTTAAAGGCTGGTATAGCCTTTACTGTTCCAGTAGCATTAATTTCATTTACACTAGGTTTAATTTTAGGGCTTTTAACAGCCCTTTCTAGGATATCAAAGGTTAAGCCTCTTGTATTGATTGCAAAGTTTTATGTTTGGATAATTAGAGGGACACCTCTATTAGTTCAGCTCTTTATTATTTTCTACGGCTTGGCCAAGGTTAATATAATACTAGATCCTCTGCCAGCTGCAATTATAGGTTTTACAATGAATATAGGAGCTTACAGTTCAGAGGTTATAAGAGCTGCTATCCTGTCTATACCAAAAGGTCAATGGGAAGCAGCAGCTTCAATTGGTATGCCCCATACTCAGGCTCTCAAAAGAATTGTTCTACCTCAGGCAGCAAGAGTATCAATACCTCCACTATTTAATTCCTTTATAAGCCTTATAAAGGATACTTCTTTGGCAGCTTCTATTACCTTAACTGAAATGTTTCAAGTGGCACAAAGAGTAACAGCGGCAACCTATGAACCTTTATTGCTTTATATTGAAGTAGCCTTAATATATTTAATATTTTGTACCATTTTAAGTGCTGTGCAAAGCAGGGTAGAAAAGAAGCTTGATAGGTTTGTAGCTAGATAGGATGGTGTGAAAAAGTGATATCAATTAAAGGTTTGTATAAAAGTTTTGGAAACAATACTATTTTAAAAAATATTGACCTTCAAGTAGAAAAGGGCCAAACCACTGTTATAATTGGTCCATCTGGTTCAGGTAAGACAACCCTCCTAAGATGTATGAACTTGCTGGAAACTCCTGATCAGGGAAGGATTAAGATAGGGGAAAATGAAATAAGGATCAATGGAAAATCAAAAATAAGGCAAAATGATATTCTGGCCTTAAGAAAAAATACGGGTATGGTTTTCCAAGGCTTTCACCTTTTTCCCCATAAGACTGCAGTGGAAAATATTATGGAAGGTCCTATTACTGTTCTCAAAAAGTCAAAGGAGGACGCTTATAAGAATGCTGTACTTTTACTTGATAAGGTTGGACTGGGTCAGAAAAAAGATAGTTATCCCCATGAGCTATCTGGAGGCCAGCAGCAAAGAGTTGCTATAGCTAGAGCAATGGCAATGGAACCTAAGGTATTACTCTTTGACGAACCTACATCTGCACTAGATCCAGAGTTGGCAGCTGAAGTTATAAAGGTAATGAAGGACCTGTCAAAAGAGGGGATGACCATGGTAGTAGTAACTCATAAGATGAGTTTTGCAAGGGAGGCTGCTCACAAGGTGATTTTTATGGATCAAGGTGTAATTGTAGAAGATGGTAGCCCTGAGCAAGTCTTTGACAATACCTCTAATGATCGCTTGAAACAGTTTTTAAGCATGATAGATTAGAAGAGGTCTTTTAAAGGAAGGTAAAGTTATTGAAAAAATTAGCCGAAGTTTTTTAACTTCGGCTTTTTATATTAATTATAAGAAGTAATTATTCATAGTTCATTTCTGCCAATCTCTTATAGTATTCATACCTTTCCTTTGCATGTTTTTCGGATAAATCGTACAAGTCATCTGCTCTTTCAGGGAAGGTATTCTTTAGGGAAGCATATCTAATTTCTCCAAGTATAAAGTCTTTATATGGCTTAGTTGGTGGTCTAGAATCTAAGGAGAAAGGATTCTTACCCTGAGCTGCAAGCAATGGGTTGTATTTGTATAGATGCCAGTATCCAGATTCCACTGCCTTCTTTTCTTCAGCAATACTTGTGCCCATTCCAGTTTTAATTCCGTGGCTTATACAAGGTGCATAGGCGATAATTAGTGAAGGTCCTGGATAAGCCTCTGCTTCCACTATAGTTTTTATTGTATGATTCATATTTGCTCCCATAGCTATTTGAGCTACGTATACATATCCATAGGTCATAGCCATGGCGCCAAGATCCTTTTTCTTTAGTTTTTTACCACCGGCAGCAAACTTTGCAACTGCAGCAGTTGGTGATGCTTTTGAGGATTGACCACCTGTGTTGGAGTATATTTCTGTATCCATTACAAAAATATTGACATCGTCTCCCATGGCAAGGACTTGATCTAGGCCGCCGTAACCAATATCATAGGCCCAGCCGTCTCCGCCTATTAGCCAGTGAGATTTTTTAATGAGATAATCCTTCTTTTCCATTATCTCTTTCAGCATAGGATCTTTTTCATAGTCGATTTTCTTCATGGCTTCAAGTATTTTTGCTGTGCCTTCCTTTGATGCTTTGGCGTCATCGAAGCCATCTATCCATATATTGAAGGCTTCCTTAAGATCATCGCTAAGATTTCCGTTTTTAAGTAGGGAGTTAATTAGGTCAGCTAATCTTTCCCTTATTTGTCTTACAGCAAGGAACATTCCATAACCGTATTCAGCATTATCTTCAAATAAAGAATTACCCCAAGATGGTCCTTTTCCTTCTGCATTTGTAGTATATGCTATAGAAGGTGCACTAGCCCCCCATATGGACGAACAGCCTGTAGCATTAGCTATCATCATTCTATCCCCAAAGAGCTGGGTGAGCAATCTAATATAAGGAGTTTCACCGCATCCAGGACAGGCACCGTTGAATTCCATTAAAGGACGAACAAATTGACTGCCTTTTAGTGTAGTTGGATCCATTAAATTATCCTTAGCAGTAACTGATAAGCCGTATTCCCAATTTTCAGCTTCAGCTTCTATTTGACCATCTGCTGCCTTCATAATTAATGCCTTTCCAGGAGCTGGACACACATCTGCGCAGTTTCCACAACCAGTACAGTCTAATGGACTTATTTGAATACGGAAACCAAGACCTTCCAAACCCTTTCCAATAGCAGTTTTTGTTTCAAAGCTTTCAGGAGCTTTTGACTGCTCTTCCTCATTTACCAATAATGAACGAATAACAGCATGAGGACAAACATATGAACATTGATTACACTGTATACATTTATCAATTTGCCACTCTGGAACCATGATGGCTATACCACGTTTTTCGTAGGAAGTAGTTCCAAGGGGGAAGGTTCCATCTTCCATGCCTTTAAAGGCGCTAACAGGGAGCTCATCTCCTTCATGTCTAGCCATAGGTCTTTGTATATTTTTAACGAAATCAGGCTCATCTTTTATTGGCATAGGCTCATCTTTGGCGTCTTTCCATGAGGAAGGAACATTAACCTTATGCAAGGCTTCAATACCCCGATCTATGGCCACTTTGTTCATGTCTACAATATTTTGGCCTTTTCTTCCGTAGGTTTTTTCTACAGATTCTTTTAAGTAGTTAACTGCCTTTTCTACAGGGATAACATTGGCTAGTTTAAAGAAGGCAGATTGCATTATCATGTTGATTCTTCCGCCAAGGCCTATTTCTTGGGCTATAGCTACAGCGTCAATTATATAGAAATTAATATTATTTTCAGCTATATATTTCTTCATAGACGCTGGAAGCTTATCATCTAATTCTTCTTCCTTCCAAGGACAGTTTAGTACGAAGATTCCATCTTTCTTTAAGCCCTTTAGCAAATCAAAATGATTTACATAGGACTTGTTATGACAAGCTATATAGTCAGCGTTGTAGACTAAGTAAGGTGATCTAATTGGATTTTTCCCAAATCTTAAATGGGAAACTGTACTACCACCAGATTTTTTACTGTCATAGGAGAAATAAGCCTGAGCATACAAATCGGTGTTGTCTCCTATAATTTTTATGGCAGATTTATTTGCTCCAACAGTACCATCAGAACCTAGGCCCCAGAACTTGCAG
>JAAYTB010000190.1 GCA_012523855.1 Clostridia bacterium | reverse complement strand
GCTATGTGGCTATGTTGCAAAAAAGTGTTGATGATATATTGAGGCTGAAGAACAAGCCGTACCTAGCTAGCTTCCTTGTTAAATGCCGAACAAAAATTCGTCAACTCTTATTGAAAACAAAGCCACATATAGAGAATTCAATATACCAGCATACTTTTAGGGCTAGAAACTACAGCTTGATGTTTTCCAATTACCTCCAGAATATCCATGATTACATTTAATCGAAGACAAGCAACTGAGGCAGGTAGCATCTAGCTAGACAAGGAGTTGGCAGCTAGGCTGATAGCAAGGAACCAGCCAGATACCAGCCAAGCATCGGCCAAGCACCGGCCAGGAACCAGCCAAACACCAACCAATCATCAGCCAGACACCAGCAAAGAACTAGTAAGCACCAGATAACCACCAGGCAACCACCCTTGAGTAGGACTTTTATATTTAAGATTTCTTGGAAAAGCTGTTTAAAAAGCTTATAATAAAATTTATAGAAATAGTTTAAAGTAATTGTATTGATGAAAAAGTAGCATATTTACTATGAAAAACAGTAAAGCTACCAGCAACGGGGAGGTTGTACTATGGATAAGGAAAGACTGTTAAAGCAAATAGAATTTATAACAGAAATTGATAAGTTAAAGCAGATTTACAGGCAAAATGTTGTTATTGGAACTAGCAGGAATGAAAACGACGCAGAACATTCCTGGCATTTGGCTATTATGGCTATCTTGCTTTCCGAATATGTGGAAGATGAGAAGCTGGATCTTTTACGGGTTATTAAGATGCTGATAATTCACGACCTAGTGGAAATTGATGCTGGCGATACCTTCTGCTATGACGAAAAGGCTAAGGAAGACAAGGCACAGAGGGAGGAAAAGGCAGCAGAAAGGCTCTTTAATATATTGCCCTCAGATCAGGCTGAGGAAATTATGGACCTTTGGAAGGAGTTTGAGGAAAAGGAAACTCTGGAAGCAAGATTTGCAGCTTGTATGGATAGGCTCCAGCCACTGATACTTAATTACAATACCCAGGGGCATACTTGGCAAAAACCAGGGGTAACAAGCCAAAAAGTATTGAAACGAAATGAACCTTTGAAGGAAACTACACCTGACCTTTGGGAATACGCCAAGGAGATAATTGAGGATTCTGTTGAAAAGGGGATATTAAAAAAGTAGGTAGCCTTTGCTTTCCCTGTTTTTAATATAGATAAGTTAGCGTTAGTTATGCCTACTCGGGATGCCAAATCCATCAAGGATACCTTTCTCTTGGCCATCATAACATCTAAATTCACTATTATTGCCATGACTTTGCACCTCCCTGAAATACTTTAAAAGGAAAAAGTATTAAATCGTCAAATCGTTATCTTCCTTATATTCAATGGCTTGTTTAAATACTTGGGAAAGTATCAATATAAAGCAACCAGTGAAGAAGAATATAAGGAATTCAATATCCGTAAGAATACCTTGTTCGTCAATAAGAATAAATTTAAAATCACGGAATTGATTATTGATAATAAAATTTATAATGTAGCAGGCTGTGATAGTAAAGCAGCTCCACCTGATAGGTAAAGGAAACCTGTAATCACTGTTTGAGCCTTGAGTTTTTCTAACACAGGTTCATGTCTAGAAGTGATGCTAAGTATAAAGACACCTATAAAGACTAATGGTGCTACTATAAGGAGTATATCCATAATAACCTTTAAATAGGATGCTAATGATTTCTTACCGTAAAATCTCATCCATTGTCACACTCTACTTACTAATTTAAAAATCTATATTTTCTCTTGTATAATAGCATAGGCCTTATTACCAGTCAATATTAAATTATCGATAAACAGAAAAGTCATAGGATAAGCACTTGAAAGTAAATGTTTAAAGTAGAAGATTGTAGAAACTATAATAGCTTTCATTTTTATAGAAATATTGATATACTATAAGTGTTGTTTTAAATTAAAACTACTTTAAAAATAGAAGTCCGTGGAATGATATAAAGGAAAGGGAAGGTGTCTGTAATACAATGAGGGACAAAATTGATATTAGTAGATTGGACATTCAAGCTCTGAACTCAGAACTTACCGATGACCTATTGATGGATTTAAAGACACCGGTAAAGGATAGAAAAGAGTTTAAATATAATTCTTATGTTATTTCCATACCAAGGTACTTTTATAGATTTGTAGGAATAAAGACAAATGAAAAGGACTATTATGATTTGTTATATAGAATTGATAGGGAGTTTAAAACTACAACAAGGGCCTATTTAAAGTTTAATCAAGGATTAGATAGAAATTTATCCTTAAACAATCAAAATAAGCTTGATGAAATATGGAAAAAGATTAATCCAGAAGCTGGTATAGATACTTCCTTTATAATAAGTGCTTTGGATAGCAGTGGCTTGATTCCTTCCATATCAAAACCAGTACTTACTTTGCAAATAAAGAATTATTTTAAAGTTATGCTAGACTATTATATTAATACTAGGGCAGACTTTAAAATTGAAGAATTTAAACTGCTTTTAAATTATGGTGTCCACTGGCTAAATCTTTACAGCAAAACTCTTTTCGATAACTTCGATTATTTATATATAAATCCTAAGATCTTGTATTATGGAGATATAACTACAGAGGAAGCTTATTTCCTAATATTCCTGTCTATGATAGGCTGTGACATATTGTATTTTAACCCTAAAGGTGCAGGAAATATAAAGGAAGCGGATAAGTTTAATGCCTTCTCTAGGGAATTAATCTATTTAAACCGAGGAGATATAAAGGGTGAACCTTGGGAGTCCAAGGATCGAATAAGGACTACTGCCTACAGTGCCAGAGAGGAGTTAAACAAAACTCTTTTTGAGGAAGGTGGCAGCTTTTACAGGCCTTGGCAGTTAGCCAACCATAACATTAAAGCCCTTACCCTAAAAACTACTTACGAGGAAGTGAATCTTTGGGGCAAGGAAAAGGCCTTGGTAAGAGATGGTTGGAAGGTTGAAAACAATACAGTTTATATTCCAAATATTTTTGCAAAAATCAGCGGAACCCACGAAGATAAGGATAAATACTGGCAGGAATTAAATGAAATCATTGGCCAGGAGAATACTTTATTTATAAATAAGTTGCCAATTATCGAGGTTGTGCCCTTAGAATACGGTAAGTTCCAACAGGTATACCCTCTGAAAGGGAGAGAAGGTTTTAGCACAAACAAAATGTTAAAGGCTTCCTGGTGGAAATACAAGGAACTGCGAGTAGGACTTCAAAAAACCATGGCTGAAAAAATCAAGGAGGTCACCTTGCATCCTATAGTATATAATGTAGATAATCAACCAACTAGAGATTTTCAGGTAGATATTTTTTCTGTTTTAGTCAATTTGGATAAGTCCATTTTGCAGCTTCTTCAAAGTTTTGATTACCCAGAGGAAGTGCCAAAGATTGTAATTTATAATAATGAGAAAAACGGAAATATATCCTATGAGGATTCTATAATGCTTTCCTTCTTAAATGCTATGGGAGTTGATATTCTAATATACAACCCTTCCGGCTATACGGATATAGAAAGATATATATACTCAGATATGTACGATATACACCACCTAGAAGATGTATCCTTCAATTTAGATTTTAAGAAGTATGAAGCAAAGAAAAAAAGTTTCTTTAAAAATCTCTTTAAGTGGTAATGTATGACATATGTTGACAGCATTATGTAAAAAATATTATATTTATAAGAGAGAATTAATTTGAGTTATAGGAGTGGAGAAATATGGCCAATACGGAAATACTACAAGTACCAGAAGATAATACAGAAGAAAGAGCTTTATCTATTAAGGAACAGTTGAAAAGGTCACCAGAAGTGCTACAAATTGCAGGTTCCATCAACGTGAAAGATGCCAATGCAATATTAGAATATGGTAACAAGCCTGCTGAGGAAATTTCAAAATTTGCAGACCAAATACTTAGAAATATGAAAACTGAAACAGTAGAAAATTCTGGTGTTATGATTAAAGAACTTACAAGCATTATGAAAAAGTTCGATAAGCAGGACTTCGAAGATAAGCCAACAGGTTTCTTTGCAAAACTATTTAACAAGCCTGCTAAAGCAGTAGAAAAAATTATGGGCAAATATAAAACTATCGGATCAGAAATAGATAAAATATACACAGAGCTAGGAAAATATAAGGTTGATATAAACGATGCCAACCTAATGTTGGACAATATGTATGAGAAAAACTTCGAATACTATAAGGAACTAGAAAAGTATGTTGCAGCAGGAAACCTTATGATAGAAAAGCTGGAAAATGAAGAACTGCCAGCTCTAGAAGAAAAAGCTGCTGTCAGTGGGGATCAAATGGACTACATGCAGGTAGAAAACATGAAAACTGCCATAGAAATGATGAAGCAGAGGGTATATGACCTAGAAACTGCAAAAATGGTTTCATTGCAGACCGCTCCACAAATCAGAATGATCCAAAGAGGTAACTACAAGCTAGTTTCAAAAATTCACTCAGCCTTCATAATAACCATACCGGTATTTAAAAATGGTATAGTTCAGGCAGTAGCCCTTAAAAGACAGAAGATTGTATCAGACTCCTTAAGTGAGTTAGATAGAACTACCAACGAACTATTAATTAAAAATGCTGAAAACATTAAGAATCAAAGTATAGATATAGCCAAACTATCTGGCAATCCTAGCGTTAGAATAGAGACCTTAGAGAAAACTTGGAACACTATCATGGAAGGTATCGAGGAAACCAAGAGAATAGAAGAGGAAAACAAGAGAATTAGAGAACAAAGCATAGCAAAGCTAGATGATATGACTGAAAAGTTAAAAACTAAGTCATTAAATCCAGGTAACTAACTTGCTAGGTTAATGTAAATAGTAGCTAAGGCACCTTGACTGTTACTGATGTAAAATCGGGCGATAGTCAAGGTGCCTTTGTGTGTACTTGAGGTTATGTTGCAATGTTTCAAAGAAGTGTTGATTATAAAGATTTATCAACACTTTGTTGAAACATTGAGACATGGTAATAAAAACATATGTGATAATCCTTTAAACATGAAAATAGATTATCACATCAACATGTCAATGCTCCGCTAGACCAAATAAAAAGGAGATTCAAAATAAACCGAATCTCCTAGCAATATAAACTGAAGCTCTTAATCATCATCGCTTAAATCTTCAAAGCCAAAATCAAAGTCATCTTCATCTTCATAAATAGCATAGTCACTGCTGTCAAAGTCCATTATATGGCAATGGTCGCATATTGGATGGATAAAGTTCCATGGTAAGGGTTTGCCACAAATTCTGCATCGTTTTTTAAATCGGACAATCCTTACACGAAGATGTTCATCTATGAGTTTAGCCACACGGCTTCTTTCTTCCTTTACCCATTTTTCATCCATTTCCATATTAAAGCTCTTGGAGAAGGAGTA
This sequence comes from Clostridia bacterium, assembly GCA_012523855.1. GTDB lineage: Bacteria > Bacillota > Clostridia > Clostridiales > Clostridiaceae > Clostridium_AU. The sequence continues at coordinate 3,469 of JAAYTB010000190.1, read as the reverse complement.
GTAAAGGTCAATCTTTCTATAGTAAATTTCAAGGTTTAACAACTCTTCTTCTGGGAAGGAGGGCTTGAATAATGTGGAGTTTTCGTCGGCAGTAGCCACAAGGCGGACATAATCTTTCCATAGGTTAAGTATGGCATGGTCGCCTTCGTCAAAGGGGATGGTGATGCATTTAAATAGCTCTTCTTCAGTTAATTTTTTAAATACTCCCATTTGTTTGATGGTGTTTATAAGATTAATTAACCGATCTATATTAATCTTTTCATAGAAGTCCTCTATAGGATCCAATGAAGCCCAAACCTTTAGCTTTGCCTCTAGCTCACCGGCTACCTTAAGGATATCTTCTGTAGGTGCTAGGTAAGCTTTGCTAATGGGGTCTTCGTAGCAGGTTAGTGAATGTTTTAATCGTTTCTTTATTTCTGGAAAGATAGTGTTAACAAAGCCTTCTTCATAAATGCCCTTTCTGCCAGCACGGCCTGCTATTTGTTTAATTTCAGCAGTGTAGAGGGGCCGTTCCTTTATGCCATCAAATTTGCTTTTTTCCAAAAACACTACCCGCTTTATAGGGAGATTAACTCCTATACCAATGGCATCAGTGGATACTACTACCTTGCTTTTTTTAGATAAAAACTTTTCAAACTGCAATTTTCGTGTTTCCGGAGGCAGTCCACCATATATTATACTGCAGGAAACATTTCTTTCTTCTAGGGCTGCAGCGGCGGTAAGGACTGACCTTCTGGAGAAAAGAATCAAGGCATCTCCCTCTTTAACCGATGAAGGGAAACGGAATTCGCTGTCTTCCACAGTAAGTTCTGTATCTCTAATATGAGTAATTACTTCGTAAGTATCTCCACAGTTTTCTATTAAGGTTGTTACTATTTCTGTTCCATGAAGGGCGCAACATATGTGAATCTCTGCTGCACGGACACCGAGAATTGCACGGGTCCATGCTGCACCTCTTTGCAGATCTGACAGCATTTGAGCTTCGTCTATAACCACTACATCATAGTCTAACTTTAAATCAACTTTTTCTACGGTGGAAGAGGTGTGGTTGGCATTATGCTTAATAATTTCTTCTTCCCCAGTTTTTAGGTTGCAGGGAACACCATTGGCATTTAGTCTATCAAAGATCTCTAAGGCTAGTAACCTTAAAGGTGCTAAATAAAGTCCCCTTTCAGCTGACATAAGTCGTTGAATTGAAGTATAGGTCTTGCCAGAATTGGTCCCTCCTTCGTGGATAAAAAAGTGCCTTTTCATAGCTCTAGCCTTCTCAAATTCATCCTTAGGATGTTCCGGGAAAGCCTTTTTAATATCATCGCTTAAAAACTTTGGTACAAAGCGCATTTTATAGGTATTAATTATACCTTGGCTATAATAAAATTTGAGATTTTTCTCGCTGTTAATAATTTCATCGAAATCATGTGGAATTTGGAGGTTTTCACTGTATTCTTCCCAAATGAGCCGGGAAGACTGTAGCATTAAGCCCATAACAAAGGCTTCAGACTCCTCCAGTAAAGCCTTTGACCGTTCAAAGACTGTAATACTCGCTATAAGTTCATTTCTATATCGTAGTTCTCTAGCTTTCAGTTTCTTTTTACCCTGTAAGTTTTCAAGTAACTTTTTATTATGTGAATATTCGGCGTAGGTTGACCTTATCCATTGAAGATGTCTAATTAGATTTTTCTCAGAATCTTTTATAAACTTCAAGTCATTCTGCTGTAATTTTGTCTTATAAAGGTTATATTCTTCTTTTATATTATTTATTAATCTCATAAGCTACAGTGTGGTTCTTGCTGCTAGATGTAATTTTAGAACAAGTAGATATTTAGGCAGCTAGCAACCAGCCTCCTTTCTAGGTCATTTTCCAGGGAGGCTGTTACAATGGCAAGTCCTTTAACCATCCCTATCTATACTATATATTATAGACATAATTGTTAATATTTAAAACTATTACTAGTTAATCTTCTTCATATTCTTTGCAGTAGGGACAAGTTAAACTTCCATCAGGAAGCTCTACACCACAGCTATTACAGCTCCGTGAATATTTAATTTTCTCAATATCTTCATTAAGGGCCTTTATGGTTTCCAAATGTTTATCGATTTTTCTGCATAATTTAATGATTTTTTCCCCAGGATCTGTGCTGAATTTATCTAAATTATCCTTCTTCAGCTTATTTTTATAACTCTTATATATAATTCGGCCGATTTTCTCTTCCAACTCCTTAATTTCCCTCTTTTCTGATTGAATGGACAAATTAATTTTCCCTATTTCATATAGCTCTGAGGTTTTCTTCATAGCGTTAGCAGCACCAATACTAATAGATTGGGTAATCTTGCTAAGGTCGAAAGCCATGAGTTCAGCTCCTTTTTATAATTTTAAACTTACTTACATATATTATGACTTTAAGACCTGGTTTGACACCTCTAAATAACAGATTTTTCAGAGAAATAAGTCTTTGGAAAATATTTGAGAAAAATATTTAATAGTAGTATAATGTAGATAGTATTTCTTAGTTGTATTTTAAAAGAATTTTCTGAGCAATACTGTTTATTATTACATATTATCAATAAGAACATGTTATCATGGAGGAAGAAAATGAAGGGAACGACGACACCAGTATATAGAAATATTGCTTTAGATATAGCTAATAAGATAGTAAGAGGAGAAATAAAGGTAAACGAAAGAATTAGTGGCAGGTCCACCTTGGCAGGTGTATACAATGTATCGCCGGAGACCATAAGGAGGGCGGTAGCCTTGCTAGAAGACAGTGGCGTTGTAGCAGCAAATAAAGGCAGTGGTATCGAGGTTCGATCCGTGGCTGCAGCGGAAAAATTTATAGGACAGTACAGAAATAATGAGTACATTAGTACCGTTAGAAGCAACATGTTAGAAATACTAGAAAAGCGTAAATTACTAGATAAGGAATTAGAAGAGAGCATAGATAGGGTTGTGGACTTCCTGGATCGATTTAAGAAAAGTACACCTTTTGCAATGATTGAGGTAAAAATCAATGATAACAGTCCTGTAATTGATAAAAAGCTGTTGGAAGTAAAGTTTTGGCAGAAAACTGGTGCGACTTTAATCGGTTACAGAAGAGACGGGGAGCTAGTAGTATCACCAGGACCAGACTACGCCTTCCGGAAAGGAGACACAATAATTGTAATTGGTGCCTATGATATTTATGATAAAGTAGTTGCTTTTGTAAATTAGCTGTAGAAAATAGGACATAGTGTTAGTGAATTTAAAAGAGTGTTGAAAGATAATGGCTAAATATTATCCTTCAACACTCTTTATTTTTATATAGAAAATTATTGATTCTATGTAAGAGCTGTTTAAAAACAAGACTAAACACTGAAAAAAATTTAGAATTAATTCAGTCCTTCTGCAAGAAGGGGTTAAATGTTTACAAAAATACAAATAAAGGAATGTGGCAACTCTATTCGAGGTTTAAAGTTGCATCTAGTAACAACT
>JAAYTB010000189.1 GCA_012523855.1 Clostridia bacterium | reverse complement strand
TTCTTTAATGTCTAAGATCTTTGCCTCAGCAGTTAATTTCTTAACTGGCTCATCACTTTCCCTGGCCTTTAACAAGGTCTTAATTTCACCTATAAGCCTATTTCTTAAAGTATCTCCTTCAGTAAGGTTAGCTTGTGTAAGTGACTCAACCACACTATTTCCATAGGTGTTATAATCCTTTAATATAAAGTCCTGTCTTTCTACACTTCCCTTAAGATACTCTTGCAAAACTTCTCTTATTTCTACAGGTAGCTTGTCCGTTGATAATATATCACTTACCATTTGTAGCACAGGATTATTGTTGCTGTCAGAAGTTCCTAATACTAGAGGATCTATATCTTGAAAGAATTTATCTCCCATGGTTTCATAGTTTGCGGCAACATAATCAACAGCTCCTGTATCAACCTTGCTATCTTCAGTATTGAGCTTGTAAATCCTTAATAAGGTTAATATTAACTCTTCTATTGTTGAATCTTCTGCTTCTATTACCGTCTTAATTTCTTCCTCTAGCCTTCCACCTACTTTTTCAGTTAATGGTTGATCAACCTTGCTATCCTTACTCTTTTCTTGCTTACTTTGAGAATTCCTTAATGCTTGTTCAAAGCCTTCTAGCTTATCTTTAGGAGGAGCCTCTTTTTTAGCTAAACTTGTATTGGTATTAATAGATTGCTCCACTGCAACAGGCATATTAACTTCCATCTTCTATTTCACCCCCTTTCAGTATTTCTTACATAGGCGTATAAGGCAAACTCATCTAGTTGAGCCTGCTCCTTCCTATCCTCTTCCTTTTTGAATGCTTCATATTTTTTATCTTTGATTATTTCTACAGTCTTTCTCTCAATTTGTTTTGTTTTGAGATCATTCCTGCAGCTATCAACTATTTCATTTTTCTTAACACAATCATCCTGGGCATCATTTATGCTTCGAACTAGTGCATTCATATAATTATTCTTTATCTTTTTCTCTACTACTGAAAGATCAGTGTCTATGGTATTGTATTTATCATACTTTTGTCTTAAGCTATTAAGCTTTGCTTCTGCCTCCATTTGTAGCCTTTGGGCCTCCATGAGCTTAAGTTTTGATTCTTCTTCCTTATCAATTCTAATATCCAGTAGCTTTTGTAACGAGAAACGAAAGGTAGCCATAAGACCCCTCCTTTTTATACAGAAACCATAGTAATCAATCTATTCTTTGAATCTTCAAAAGTAGTATGCTCCTTAATACCCTGCCGCAAATAGTTAATTATATGATCATAGTAAGTTATTGCCTTATCTACTTTTGGGTTAGAACCTTTTACATAGGCCCCTATATTAATCAAATCTTCAGAGTTTTTATAGGTAGAAAGTAGATCCCTTAATTGGGAAGCTGCATTTTTATGTTCATCATCGGCTATTTCCGGCATAAGTCTACTAACACTGTTTAATATATCTATAGCAGGATATTGGTTTTTGTGGGCTAGAGCACGGGATAATACTATATGTCCATCCAGTATACCTCTTACCGCGTCTGCTATAGGCTCATTAAAGTCATCTCCATCTACCAGCACTGTGTAGAAGGCTGTGATAGAGCCCTTATCTGACATTCCTGATCTTTCAAGAAGTCTAGGTAGCTTAGCAAAAACTGAAGGTGTATACCCCTTAGTAGCTGGCGGCTCTCCTATTGCTAGTCCAATTTCTCTTTGTGCCATAGCAAATCTTGTAACAGAATCCATCATTAAGATAACCTTTTTGCCTTGATCTCTAAAGTACTCTGCTATTGCTGTAGCAGTAAAAGCACCCTTTAACCTAACTAAGGCAGATTTATCTGATGTAGCACAAACTACTACGGATTTTTTCATCCCTTCTTCTCCAAGATCCTTTTCAATGAAGTCCAATACCTCTCTTCCTCTTTCCCCTATAAGGGCAATAACATTGACATCAGCTTCAGCATATTTTGCTATCATTCCTAAAGTGGTACTTTTACCAACACCACTACCTGCGAAAATACCAATTCTTTGGCCTTCTCCACAGGTAAGAAATCCATCAATCGCCCTAACTCCTGTAGGAAGTATATCTTTTATTCTTCTTCTTCTTAAAGGGTCTGGAGGGTCTTGATCTAATGGATAGTAAGTTCCAGACTTTAAACTAGACCCTTGCAAAGGTTCCCCTAAACCATCTAAAACCTTTCCTAGTAAATCATCACTGCATTTTACACTTAATAGTCGCCCTTGGGGAACTACCTTGCAACCAGGGGCTATACCACTTAATTCACCAAGAGCCATTAAAATTACATCTTCTTCCTTAAAGCCTACAACTTCACACATTATAGGATTGTTTCTGTCATTATAAATGGTGCATAATTCTCCTACAAAGGCCTTTATACCCTCTACTTCTACTGTTAAACCTATTACCTTCTTTACTTTTCCTTCAGCATATAAAGTTCTACACTCTGATACCGCCTTGTTTAACATATCAAAATCTATTGAAAGCATTTATGCAGCACCTCTCGTCAACTTATATTATTGCCCCTCTAATATTGTCTAAAGCCTCGTCTATATTTATAGTAATTTTGCCATTATTCTTTTCTATAACAGCAGAGCCTTTATCCAGAGAATCGTCCATCAATACAAAAACCTCAGCTTTTAATGCAAATCTTTCTTTCCATTCTAATATTTTAGTCTTTAAATTCTCTATATGTAGAGAATTTGCCTTCACTATAATACTTTTTGCATTCCTAGACTCCTCAATTGCTTCCTCTACCATTTTATCTAGGCCATCTACTTGGCTAACCTCACGGTTTAAAATGTGCTTTGCAATATTAATTGAAAGATTAATTATTTCAGTTTTTTTATCTCTTAAATATAATTCATATTCTTCCTTAGCCTTATTTAATGTTTGTACAGCATTTTCAATAATTTGATTAGCTTCCCCTTTGGCTTTTTGCAAAGCTGCTTCATAGCCATCCTGATAGCCCTTCTTTTGAGCTTCTTGGTAGCCTGCATTATAGGCTTCCTCATAGGCCTGTTGCTGGAGTCTTTCAACTCCTTCTTGTGCTTCTTTAATAATTCTTTCACTTTCTCTTTTTGCATCATTTAAAAGTTGTAAAGATGCATTATAATCAATTGACTTTTCATCGTCATTGTCTAACTTACTAATTGTATTGTTGGTAGGTGAATATTGAGTTATAATTGGTTTACTTCCTTGAGCTACAACCTTTGTATCCTTAATAACCTTAAATGATGATTGCATCTTCTCCACCTCTTGCTATAACAATTTCACCAGCTTCATCCAATCTTCTTATGATACCAACAATACGCTGCTGAGCTTTTTCTACATCCATAAGTCTTACTGGACCTAAGAATTCCATATCTTCCTTTAAGGCTGCAGCAGCTCTCTTAGACTGATTTCTGTAAATAGCATTAGCCACTTCTTCAGAACATCCCTTAAGAGCCATAGCCAATTCCTTGGCATCCATTTCTCGAAGTACTCTTTGGATAGATACATCATCAAGAGTAATAATATCTTCAAATACAAACATAGACTCCTTGATTTTTTCTGCCAATTCTGGGTCTTCTCTTTCCAAGGATTCTGTAATATTCTTTTCAGTTGTCCTATCTACTTGGTTTAATATATCAACCAAAGTATTTACCCCACCTAAAACAGTCATATCAGATTTAACTACTGAAGATAGTTTGCTATCTAATACCTTCTCTATTTCCTTTATAACCATTGGTGAAGTATTACTCATAGATGCTATTCTGTAAGCAACCTCCGATTGAACATCTTCCGGTAGTGCCGATAAAATCTGTCCAGATTTATCAGATTGAAGATAACATAAAATAAGGGCAATAGTTTGAGGATGTTCACTGGAAATAACATTCATCAATTGGTGTGCATCAGCCTTTCTAGCTATAGCAAAGGGCCTATACTGTTGAGTAGCCTCAGTAACCTTGTCTAGGATCTCCTTGGCTCTTTGCTGACCTAATGCTTTACTTAGCAAATTTTTAGCATATTCAAGGCCACCTTCTACAATGTAGTCCTTAGCCTTGTTCATTTCTACAAATTCACTTAATATTTCCTGACGCTGCTCAACTCCTACTCCTGTAATATTAGCTATTTCATAAGTAATCTTTTGAATATCACTTTCAGGAAATCTTTTAATTATTCCAGCGGATGCCTCAGGTCCTAAAGTAATGAATAATATAGCTGCTTTTTGCACTCCAGTAAGTTTATTATTATCCCTAGCCATATCTATCACCTCTCATCTTCTGCTAACCATGACTTTACGATATCCGCCACCTGATCTGGCTTATCTGTTGCATATTTTTTAATTTCTTGTTCCACCTGATAATTTCTATTGTTAACTTCTAAGTCTAAAGGTTCAAACTTAACAGGCTCCTTTTCAGGAGTAGGATCTTCTATAAGCACATCTAATTGTGGTTCCTTGTCTGCCTTATTTTTACGGAATGATCTTATTATAAAGAAAATCAAAAATACAAGACCAATTCCTGCAATTGCAGCAATAATTATTCTTTCTATTAACTTTTGTCTATTAGCTTTAGCCTCTAATTCTTCCATTAATTTTAATTGTTCAGCATATTGCTGCTGTTCAGTATCATCAAAAGGCATGGACACAATGTTTATAACATCTCCTCGGTCCTCATTGAAACCGATAACACCTGCCATTAAATTCTTAACTTCTTCTTTAGTAATTTCATCTAGATCTCCATTTACTATAACTGCAGCTGTTATATTTTCAACCTTCCCTGGTGCACTAATAATAGTTTCTCTAGTTTCTCCTACCTTGTAATTGTTAGTAATATTTTCACTAGAAGAAGTAGTACCGCCATTATCATCTGGTGTAGTATTATTCATATTTCCATCTAGAGGGCTCTGAGAAGGTATGTTACCCCCACTAGAACTATTCTCTCTAATTATTTGCGTGCTTACTTCCACCTTATTGGGGTCATAGGAAATAACAGTCTTTTCCTTAGCATCAAAATC
>JAAYTB010000188.1 GCA_012523855.1 Clostridia bacterium | reverse complement strand
TAATAGGGGGTTATTTTATGGACAAGAAAAACAAACAAGATGACATTAAAAAGGTGGTGTTTACTGGGATTATAATAGCCATGGCTCTGGCAGTAAGAAGTTTTAGCCAGATGATATACATAGGTGGGGTGCCAGCTATGAGAGTTGGTATTTCCGGTATATTTTCTAAAATTCCAGCCTTGCTTTTTGGGCCACTCTTTGGGGCACTAACAGGAGCCATAGTAGATATTATAGGATTTATAATGCAACCTATGGGGGCTTATTTACCATGGTATACTCTTACCGCTGCTATGTCTGGAATACTAACGGCATTAATATGGGTACGCTTAAAAAAGTACCATAAGGGAGGATTTCAAAAAATATTTATAACAATATTTGTCCTCATCGGAGTAATTGGCAGTATTAACCATATAACTCTTTTATTCTTCCCAGATTCTTTTTGGGCTGGGGCTATAAACTCTATAGGAAAGAATAAATATAATCTTATCTATGGCTTCGAGATCTTGTCAGTAGTAGGAATTTTATTATTTCTTATTGATAGGTTTATAAGAAAGAAATTTAATGTAGAATTCATACATAAATATTCTTTAAAGCTGCTAATTGCAGTAGGTATATCAGGTATTTTAGAGACCACTATCAACACCTATATAATAATTACAACTTGGACTGGAGCTGGCCAACCAGCCTTCATAGCCTTTTGGATTCCTAGACTTATTGAACAGATAGGTCAGACTATGTTACAGGCCTACACTATTCCTTTTATCCTATATGCCTATGAAAGGTTTGCAGCAAGAAAAGATAATTTATAATGAGGGAATAAATTCACAAGAGCTGAGATTAAAAAACAATGACAAGACTGCACTTTGCAGTCTTGTCATTGTTTTTTATAAAGCTACAAATTGATTATTTTCTTTATTATAAACATATCCAACACTTTTCAGCCTATCTTCAATAAGAGAAGGGCTGACATCCCAATCCTGGCACAAACTATCTAAAGAAGAGTGAAAATCTCTAAGCTTCATATTAACCATGCTTAAAAGCATGTAGGGGTCCATTGCTGAAATTCTTTCTAAATCCATCCTATAAAAGCTCCTTTCAAGTGTTTTGGGGAAAAGTTAATTTTTTCGTAAGTCTATCTGAACCTATAATTGTATTGCTAAATATGTCAGAGGCATTTTTTATATAGTCCTCTGGATTAGAAAGAGAAGGACTAAAGTGAGTAAGCCACAGTTCCTTTACCTGTGCATCCCTAGCTATAGTTGCTGCTTCGCTAAAGAGCATATGTTTATTTTTTATAGCCTTATCAATTTCCTCATCGTCAGCATACATGCCTTCTGCAATAAGAAGGTCGCTATCTTTAACAAAGTCTGTCAGGCCATGGAAGGGTCTAGTGTCTGTAAAATAGCTTAACTTTAAACCTTGACGACTTTCACCTAAAACCATATCTGGATAGTATATTGTACCGTCCATTTCCACCCTTTCTCCCTTTTGAAGCCTACTCCAAAGTTCTATAGGAATCTTGTTGGCCCTGGCTCTGTCAGGATCAAACTTTCTCGCCCTGGCAATGTAGAAACTATATCCAACGCAGCTTATGGTATGATCTAGGCCTATACTACTTATAGATAAGTCATCTATACTTAAATTGATTCCACCTTCTAAATTGGCTTCTATAAAGTTTATATCATAAGGAAGCTGAGGGCATAGAACTCTAAGGCCGTTAAGAATCTTAAGAAAGCCCGGTGGCCCAATGATAGTTAAAGGCTCTTCCCGTTCTGAATTTGCTATGGTTAGCAGCAAGCCAGGTAAGCCCACCACATGGTCTGCATGAGCATGGGTAAAGCAGATCACATCTATGGTTTTAAAGCCCCAGCCTAGAATTTTCATAGACACTTGGGTACCTTCACCGCAGTCTATTAATATTTTTCTTCCATTATAAGATAGGAGCAGAGAAGTAAGGCTCCGCTGGGGAACGGGCAAACTGCCTCCGCAGCCTAATAAACAAAGATCTAACATCTATATCAATCCTCTTATTTTCTTGTTCTACTATTAAGTTATATTATACCTTAAATCAGCATTATTGCTATAAAATACTCTAAGGTTG
>JAAYTB010000187.1 GCA_012523855.1 Clostridia bacterium | reverse complement strand
TTTCTGTGCCATAGGCCAAGGCTCCAACAGCCTGTGCTCCTCCTACCTTATATATTTTATCTACTCCAGCAATCTTTGCTGCAGCTAGAATATTAGGATTCACTGACCCATCCTTTGATGGCGGTGTTACCATAACTATATTTTCTACCCCTGCCACCTTGGCTGGTATAGTATTCATCAGCACTGAAGAAGGATAAGCAGCAGTACCACCTGGCACATAGATGCCTACATTTTTTAAGGGCCTTACCTGCTGTCCTAGCAAGACTCCATCTTCCTTAGTAACCATCCAAGACCGCTGTTTTTGTTTCTCATGATAAAACCATATATTATCCTTAGCTGTATTTAAGGCCTTAAGAAAATCCTTATCTACAGATTTCACTGCCTCTTCTATCTCTTCCTTAGTAACTAGAAAATCTTCTATATTAACTCCATCAAATTTAGCAGTATACGCTCTTAGGGCTTTGTCTCCATTTTTTTTAACGTCTATTAATATACTATTTACCACTTGATGTACTTCTTGCTGTACATCGTCACTTCTATTTTTTAAGTTGTCAATACATTCCTGCTCTATTACACCGTCAGCCTTTATTATTTCAATCATTCTTTACTCCCTCCCATCCAGATAGTTTTGAACCTTTTTTATTAATTGTTCCATCTCTGCTTTTTTCATTTTTAAACTAGCTACATTTGCAATTATTCTAGCACTAATTGGACATACTTCCTCTAAGACAACTAATCCATTTTCCTTCAAGGTTGTACCTGTTTCCATAATATCTACTATAGCGTCGGCTAGGCCTAATATTGGAGCTAGCTCTACAGAACCTTCAATTTTTATGATTTCTACGTCCATCCCCTTGCTGGCAAAATGCCTTCTTGCCACCTCTGGATATTTTGTGGCAATCTTCTTTTGATTGTAGCCACTATATAAGTTTGTGTCCTTCTTGGCAGCTACTACAAACTTGCATTTTCCTATCTTAAGATCCACAACTTCATAATAGCTTCCTCCAAGCTCCATTAGAGTATCCTTACCTACTATACCTAAATCCGCCACACCATGTTCCACATAGGTTACTACGTCATTAGATTTAGCAAGAAAGAAATCTAAGTTGTATTGATCTTGATGAAATATCAACTTTCTTCCCTTATCCTTAAGAATACTACAATCTATTCCTACCTTTTCAAATATATCAACGGCTCCCTTTTCTAGCCTACCTTTAGTTAGAGCTATTTTAACATTCTTCATATTTATTCCTCCACCTTAACAAACAGTTCTAAAGTATCTTTAGTAATGTTATATCTGTATACTTCTTTCTCTCCGTCTAGAAATAAAACATTGTCAATCTCTCTTTTTTTGGCATAATCTATAGTAGCTTCTTTCTCTGAATATAGGGATAATTCACACTTATAACCCTTCTTCACAAGGTCCTCTAGCAGTTCATTCCCTTGACCTAAATTTTCTTCACTGCAGTGAATGATATAATAGGGAGTTATAGAGCCACTAATATGATAATTCTCCTTCTTTAACACCTCTAAGATCCTATCAACATTAATAGCAAAACCTGTAGCTGGTACTTCTATTCCAAAGTTACTAACCAAACCATCATATCTTCCACCATAAAGGACATCATATCCAGTACCATCAATATAGGCTCTGAAAATTAATCCTGTGTAATAATTGATATGATGTACCATCCCTAAATCAAAGGAAATATATTTACTAAGTTTCATCCCTTCTAACATCTTGTAGATCTTTTGTATCTCATTAAGAGCCTCTATGGCTGTAGGACTAGAAGTTAACTTTTTAGCTCTTTCCAACAGGGATATATCACCAAACAAAGCTGGAAGCATATTTAAAACGTCTATTTTTTCCTTAGTTAAAACTTCCGATTTATCATTTAAAAAGTCTCTTAGAGCAGCAAAATTTTTATTTTCAATAAATCTTCGTATACTTTCCTTATCTTCCTTCTCCAAAGGCAGTTCATCCATAATACCTTTAAAAAAGCCTACATGTCCTAATTCCAGTTTAAAATTTTCAACACCAGCTACTAAGAGAGCTTTTATAGCGGTAATTATGACTTCAAGATCCGCCCTTAGGCCTTTACAACCAATTAACTCTACACCTGATTGAGTAAACTCATTTCTTTTACCGTTTAAATTCTCATTGGTTCTAAATACATTTTGGCTATAGCATAATTTTAAGGGATAAAAACTTTCCTTTAACTTTGTTCCAGCCAACCTTGCAATAGGTGTAGTTATATCTGGCCTAAGCACTAATATTCTACCCTTGCTATCAAATAACTTATACATATTCTCTTGGTCAATCCATAGGCTTTCCCCTGCATATATATCATAAAATTCTAAAGTAGGGGTTATAATCTCCATAAAGCCCCTTTGCAAATAAACTCCTTTAAGCAAACTTTCCACATGTTTCTTATGGGCACAATCTAAGAAGAGTATATCTCTAGTGCCCTCTGGAATACTTTTTTTCCATCTTCCCATAATCTCAACCTCCGGCTTTACCACTTTATCACGCTAATATACTAAAATACTATCAATATTAATAGATCTTGTCAACATCTTTTATTATTGCTTTTATGCTATAATGTCTTGTGAATCTATTGATATATTTTGATACGGGGTGATAAAATGTTCAAGACTGATAAAAATAAAGGGTACTCTTTCCTTCCTGCCTATTGGAGGCTTTATGATGAATTCTATAGAAGGAGAAAACTGCACTATTGAGTGCTGCAATGGCAAAAGCTACAGTGGCACTATACAAACTATAAAACCTTCGGTACACATTAGCGGCGACGAAGCTAGGTATAGCTATAGGTGACTTTATATGTATTGATACTAGGTTTACTGTCACAGACAATGGCTTTATAAAAAGCAGATATTTAGACGATAAGGCTAGTGTTGCTGCTCTCTTGTATTGTATTGAATATATACATAAACATAGTTTAACTCTGCCCTATACTATTAATTTCTTTATAAGCAATTACGAGGAAGTAGGTCACGGAGCCACTGCAGCCATTCCTGAGAAAACAAAGGAGTTTATCGCTGTGGACATGGGCGCTGCAGGCTTGGATCAAAACTCCTCTGAATATGCTGTATCTATTTGTGCAAAAGATTCATCAGGCCCTTATGACTATGAATTGCGTCAGAAGCTTGTTGATATATGTTGCAAAAACAGCATTCCTTACAAAATCGATATCTATCCCTTCTACGGTTCCGATGCCTCTGCTGCTGTCAGAGCTGGTTGGGATATAAAAACTGCCCTTATGGGCCCAGGAATCTTTGCTTCTCACGGCTACGAAAGGACTCATATAGAATCCTTAGAGGCAACAGTTCAACTTGTTTTGCAATATTCAGTTGTAGAGTAGGTCCCTTCTCTATAACGGATAAAAAAAAGATTCAGCGTGGCTGAATCTTTTTCTTCACTGTCTACTAACTCTCTCTTCTGCTCCTTGCACTATACTTTCCGGATATCCCAAATAAGCTAACAACTTAATGGCATTTCTAGTATTAGAAACTCCCTTTCTTATTTTGTAATCAAACTGAATTCCTTCATGGTCACTTATATCTTCTTTAAAATAATAACATTGGTAATTATCCTTCATAAGCTCCGTTAATTCTAAATCGTGTGTGGCAATTATAGCTGTGGTATTTTTCTTTATTATGTATTCCATTATTTCTGCTGAAGCACTGATTCTTTCAACAGGATTTGTACCTCTAAATATTTCATCTACTATGCAAAGTACAGGATACTTTTTGCCACATTGATTTAATATTCTCAATATGGATTCAGCTTCTCTTAAATAATAGCTCTTTCCATCTACAACACTATCACTAGGGCTTATGGAAGTCATGATGTGATAGAAGGGAGCCTGGTATTTATCTGCCAGTACCATATAGAAGGTCTGGGCAAAGAGAGCAGATATACCTATGGATCTTAAAAAAGTTGACTTTCCGGACATATTGGAACCTGTAATAATTACTCCACCCTGGCCTATAGATATATTATTAGGAACAGCTTCCTCTATTAGAGGGTGAATTAGGCCTTCTACCTTTATTCCTAATTGGTCTGTTCTAAAGTCAGGTCTAGTAAAGTCACCAAGTTCTTCTCGGTAAGAAGCTATGGAAATAAAGCAGTCTAACTCTCCTACTATTCTATATAATCTTTTTAGAAGTTCTCTGTTTTTCTTTATATCTTCTCTTACTCTATAGTAGCTTCTCTCTTCTATAAGAAAAAGAGTTTTTCCGTAATCATAGAGCATATCAACCCCTTCTGCTACACCTATATTGCTATTACCTCTTGCAATGGCCTTTACTTTTTCATATATATCTTTAACTTCTTCTATGTACGGCTTCAAGGTTTCATTATCTTCCTGGCAAAGGAGGCCAGCAAATCTTATTATTTCAGATAAATATCTTAAAGCTTTTATACTTACATCATTCTTCACTCCATGATTTGTATGTATATATGCATTTAATCCAAAACACATAACAAAAGGTACGAATACTAAAGAACCAATAAAAGGTACTAATAACAAGGTTACAAGGGGCAAGGTTGCTGCCACATTAGAAATCAACCTCATATAAGGTTTACTTTCTGTTTCCTTCCACAGTAAGGAGGATAAATCATCATCCTTCATCCTGCCAACATAATGCAAAGCTAGTTGTATTCTTTCCCTTAACTCTTTATCTTCCTGAAAAAGCTTGATTATCTTATCCCTAAAAAGTAGAGCTTCTTCCTCAAACAAAGGGGTTCTTAAGTAGTGGTAGAGAACCTGTTCTCCTGAGCTAGTAAGGTTTCTATCTAACATTGTATATAGCTCGTCCATGTCTAGATCTTCCCAGGTTTGGTCGTCCATATATACTTCCTTGCTTTCCTTTGATAAAAAATCAAAGTATCTTCTGGCAATCTCTAAATTTCTTTTTTTATTACTAGGCTCTCCCCAGCTTTCCTCTATAATTCTAAGAGATTTTAGCCTATCTCTTCCTTTTGTAAAGTAATGGCTACAATAGAGAGGTATTAAGGCTAAGAGAAAGCCAGCATAATATATTTTATCTACATTTCTGCCAAAAGTATAAGAAAAATAAGCAACCACAGCTGTGGCTGCTAAAAATAAAAATTTTAAATTTGAATAGATCTTTTCTTTCATCACTTCTTTTTATTTGACTCCTTTATAATCTTATTTATTGCTTTTATAACAGCATCGGGCCTGTCTACTTGAATGTAGCTACTAGTATCTTCCACCAGTATATGTTCTGATTCAGATGATAACTTCTCTAAGTTCCTTTGCTTTTTAATATACTGCTTATCCATTTCTTCATCACCATATTTATTAGCCGGTGTTAGAATTTGAAGAAATATGTCCTGCAATGCATTTTCTTCTTGTATATTTTCTTCATAGTCCTTTAAAATTTGAAGTTCTTTATAGTAAGCAGAGTAGTGTTTAGAAGTTATTCTTTGGCTTAAAAACAATTCCTTTTCAGTATCTGACATCTCTTTTAAGAATCCTTCATCGTTTTTAAAGATTTTAGATTTATATCCAAGTCTAAGGCCTCCAAAATTAGAAAAAAATCTTCCTGCACCAGCCTTTTTTACCTCTTTCTTTATGGATTTCTGAAATTCCTCTGATTTTATTTCTTCCTCCATTAGACTATCGATTAGAACTACACCTGCCACATTTCTAGAATACTTCTCGGCGAATTCTGTGGCAAGCAAACCGCCATAGCCATGTCCTACTAAGATGTAGGGAGAATATACCCCTGACCTTGACAAGGCAGTTCTTAGTTCTGTAACAGATTTTTTTATATCTACTTCTTCTCCTGAGGAATCGCTCCAGCCATAGCCATTTCTATCATAACTAAATACTCTATAATCATCTTTCATTTCTTTTTTTAACCTATTCCACTGTTCCATTGGTGTATTCATATCATTAATAAACACTATAGAATAAGGTCCTGAGCCAGAGGTGTTGGTAAAAACTCTATAGCCTCCTACAGATACCATCTTTCCCCTCATTTTAAATTTACCCTTGTCCACTTGAGTTGCAATAAATTGATATATTAAACCTACAAACAATACAAATATAATGAAAAACACTATAAACTCCAGAACTTTTTCAGGTGTTTTTCGTCTATGAATATATTTATGAAAACTGTTAGTTGAAAAACCTAGTCTCAAGTTTATACCTCCCAAGTTAAAATCATTACATATAAAATAATAGCATAGATAAATTGCTTATAAAACAGTAAATTATAGTTATTCTTTTATAATTTATGCAAATTTATTGTATATTTTGCGAAGAATAAGATTAAATCTGTCTTTATGAAAAAAGACTACTAGCTCCAGCAATGTCACCTATACTCACTATAAAAAACTTGCTACAGAGGAAGAACAATTAGAAAAATTAAAAACAAAGACTTTAAGCAACTTAAATAACCTATATAAGATACTTAATTATAATGTAGAAAATAAGATTCACTTTTACAGGATAACCTCTGCCCTAGTGCCTTTAGCTACTCACCCTGAGGTAGATAATTGGAATTATAGGCTCATCTTTAAAAAAGTTCCCCCAGAAATAGGCAGTAGACTTATGATAGAAAACGACGATAAAACTTTTACTGCAACGGAAACCTTAGCCTTATTCAAAACCTTAAAACTGCCTATGGTCCTTGATGTTCACCATCACAATTGTAATAATAAGGGTGAAAAAATAGAAGACCTGCTAGAAGAAATCATGGCTACTTGGGATAACAAACACCTTCCACCTAAGTTTCACTTTTCCAGTCCCAAGGAGGGTCCCCTAGATCGAAAACACTCAGATTTTATAGTAGCAGAAGACTTTATATCCTTTATAGAAACTTGCAAAAAATACGATAGGGATATTGATGTGATGATAGAAGCAAAACAAAAAGACTTAGCCTTATTTAAACTAATGGAAGACTTAAAAAGGCTAAGACAAAATTGGACCTATATAGACAACACTACTTTTGAGGTA
>JAAYTB010000186.1 GCA_012523855.1 Clostridia bacterium | reverse complement strand
CCCATATCAATTATATGAAATCCTATCCATTTAATCAATTAGAGAATTATAATATTATTAAATTCATTAAGAATATCTTTTTCCTAATTGATAGAGAGTTCTGAAACTTATGAAAAAATATGATATAATATGTGTATTTTAAAGGTTAGAAAGGAGCTTATAAACATGAGAGATGAAACTAAATGCCTTCACTCAGGATATACCCCTGAAAATGGTGGTCCAAGAGTAATGCCTATCGTTCAGAGCACAACCTATGTTTTTGATTCTACAGAACATATAGGTCAGCTCTTTGATATGCCTACAGCCCATATGTATTCAAGATTCTCCAATCCTACAGTAGAGGCTGTAGAAAAGAAAATCGCAGATTTAGAGGGCGGTGTAGCTGCTATGTGTACCTCATCAGGCCAGGCCGCTTCCCTATTTTCTATATTAAATCTTTGTAAGAGCGGAGATAGTTTTATTAGCACCTCAACAATTTATGGAGGTACAGTAAATCTATTTGCCTTTACTCTTAAAAAGCTAGGCATAGAGTGTATCTTCGTAGATGCTAATAGCGATGAAGAGACAATAAATAAGGCCTTTAAGCCTAATACAAAGGCTGTATTTGGGGAAACTCTAGCCAACCCTTCATTAACAGTATTAGATATAGAAAAGCTTGCAAGAATTGCTCACAACCATGGTGTTCCTCTTATAATCGACAATACCTTTGCTACTCCTATACTATGTAAGCCAATAGAGTATGGCGCAGACATAGTAATTCATTCTACTTCAAAATATATGGACGGTCATGCCTTACAGGTAGGTGGGGTTATTGTAGACAGCGGAAATTTCAACTGGGATAACGGCAAATTCCCTGAATTCACTACCCCTGATGAATCCTATCACGGAGTTGTGTATACAAGAGATTTCGGCAAGGCAGCTTACATAGTTAAAGCTAGAATGCAGCTTATGAGAGACTTTGGTGCTTATCCAGCTGCTCACTCAGCCTTCTTACTAAATCTAGGTTTAGAAACTCTACCTATTAGAATGAAGCAGTACTGCGAAAATGCTTTAACCGTTGCCAAGTATTTAAATGAAAGTGATAAGATTGAGAAAGTTTACTATCCAGGTTTGGAAGGAGACCAATACTTTGATTTAGCACAAAAATACCTTCCAAAAGGAACTAGTGGCGTTATATCCTTTGTAATAAAAGGTGGAAAGGATGCAGCCATTAAATTTATGGATGGACTTAAGCTAGCTTCCAATGAAGTTCACGTGGCAGACATCAGAACCTGCGTCCTACACCCAGCCAGCGCTACTCACCGTCAGCTTACAGATGAACAGCTTATTGCTGCTGGAGTAAATCCTGGTATGATCAGATTTTCTGTAGGATTAGAAAATATAGAAGATATTATTGAAGATATTCGTCAGAGCTTAGAAGGGGTATAATAGTCTAGTATCTCAAGGCTATTGGGATAGCAGCCTAGGATAAAAGTTTATAAAAAATGGCCACATAGGCTCCAATCTATGTGGCTTTATTCTAGACTTTTAATGCTCATAAGCCTTTTGCAACAAATCTTTAACAGAGGAGAGATATAATGACAGAACTAAAGAAAAAAACTTTTTCACTTCCATAAAATAAAAAAGGCTAAGAAAAAAATGTCTTCTGACTTCCGAGCACATTTCAATGAACTATCACCGGAAGAAAAGGAAAGGTTTTTTAGCTCCTTAGATGATTATGAAAGAGATTCTTTTCAAGACTTTTTGGCAGGAGAGACCTATTACCATGGTTTTCACCAGCAGATGGAGCAATTTAACCAATGGGCCATGTCAGAAAGCCTAAAATCTGTTACACCTT
Organism: Clostridia bacterium; assembly: GCA_012523855.1. Taxonomy (GTDB): domain Bacteria; phylum Bacillota; class Clostridia; order Clostridiales; family Clostridiaceae; genus Clostridium_AU. The sequence continues at coordinate 2,386 of JAAYTB010000186.1, read as the reverse complement.
TCGACCACGGTGGCTATGTAATGGGAGCAGGCTTCAATCCATCGGACACTATGGCTCACGAAGCCCATCAAATGCATATGGACTTTGGTAATTCTTTCTCAGACTTTGGCTCCACCCATGATTCTTTCAACGATTCCTTTAGTAGTTCTTTCCATGACTCTAATTCTATGAATGGCTTTTAAAATATTAAGGCTATTGGAAGGCAGTATACTGCCCTCCAATAGCCTGTTTTTCTCCTTATAAGGGACCTTGTTTGAATAGTGTACATCCACCAGAATATGAACAACCTTATTGTCCCCTTAGCACATACCTCTTTCCTGCTACATAAGTTTTTAAATCCTCATCCCTATCTAGCTTTTCATAAATATTATCAAGATTAAAGTTTTCAATATACTCTTCTTTCTTACAAGTCAAATTATTTTTTAAATCATATTTTACTTCTTTTAGAATACCGTAATGATTCTTTCTGCTAAGTAAATTTGTGGAGTAAACTACCACTGCCATTATAGCTAGCACTAAATACCTCTTATCCCCTAAGAAGATCTTAGCTATAGCAGAGCAAAGTATAATAAGAAAAACCACAGTGGCTGAATATAGGGACGCCTTAATACCTTTGCAATATTCCTTTGCTTCATTAATAATTTCTATATTATCCATCTCTACTCCTATATAATTAATACTTACCATATGAAATATGTCCTCAAAACTATCTATAGCAGTCTGCTTCTGTCTAATAATGTTATTATATCATAGTTATTTCATATATTAAATGTTTTACAATTAGCTTATCCTTATAGAAGTCTTTCCTATACAGTGTTACTTATTTTTCAATATGTTATATAATACTCTTAAAGGCATTCTTTCTATACAGCTTAATAGGTTCTTGTAATCAAGAGATTTTAGAATGCTTTTTCTAGAACTATTAGGGAAAGGATGGTTGTAAGAATGGCAATATCAGAAGAAACAAAAAAGATTTTATTAAAACTTCAACAAAATGAAGTTACAGAGCAGGCTATTTACTTAAAATTAGCCAAAAGAGTAAAGAAGCAATCAGAGAAGGATACTTTAGAGCGAATTGCAAGGGAAGAGGGGGCACACAGCAAGGTTTGGGAGAAACATACAAATAAAAAACTATCTCCTAATAAGCTAAAAGTCTTTTTCTACACTTTCTTAAGCTTGATTTTCGGATACACTTTCGCTATTAAAATTATGGAAAAGGGAGAGAGGGCCTCACAAGATGTATATTTAAAAATCTCCACTGAAGTTCCTGAGGCAAAAAAAATCTACAAAGAGGAAGAGGAACACGAACATGCTCTAATAGCCTTATTGGATGAAGAGCGTCTGCAATATGTAGGCTCCATGGTACTGGGCTTAAATGATGCCTTGGTAGAATTGACTGGAACCTTAGCAGGCTTAAGCTTTGCTTTACAAAACAATAAGCTAGTAGCTCTTTCAGGATTGATTACTGGTATATCAGCTACCTTATCCATGGCTTCCTCAGAATACTTATCCGCTCGTTCTGAAGGTGAAGACAATGCCTTTAAATCTTCCTTGTATACAGGCATTATGTATCTTTTTGCTGTAGCCTTACTAGTTCTCCCCTATCTCTTGTTACCAAGCGATAAATATGTACACGCCTTGGTTACCATGCTGATTATTGTAGTAGTTATCATATTTTCCTTCACATACTATATTTCAGTAGCAAAAGACTTGCCCTTTAAAAAGAGATTCTTGGAAATGGCTATAATCAGCTTATCTGTTGCGGCCTTGTCCTTTGTAATTGGAATATTAGTGAAAAATTTCTTAGGTATAGATATATAAATAATAAGCACAAGTTTTATACAAAGGCAGTCATAAATTGACTGCCTTAAATTTATGTTTTCTGACAGTCATGATATAATTTATATAGAAAGAAATAAGCAGGAGGTTCTCCAGTATGAGTTCAAATATAAACATCCTAATAGCTGAAGATGATGCAGATATAAACGAATTGCTTAGTAACATATTGATTAGAGAAGGCTACTCTGTTAGAAGCAGCTATTCCGGTACAGAAGCTAAAATGTGCCTGGAGCAATATGATTATGATCTTTTACTTTTAGATTTAATGTTGCCTGGAATTAGCGGCGAAACTTTAATTGCAGAAATAAGAAAGATAAAGGTACTGCCTATAATAGTCATATCTGCAAAAACCGCTCTTGAAGATAAAATTAATGTATTAAAACTAGGGGCAGACGATTTTATTTGCAAGCCTTTTAATATAGAAGAAGTAATAGCTAGAGTAGAGGCTCAGCTAAGAAGATCTATGAAGTTTTCAGCGGCTAAAGAAAGCAATAAGAAATTAACCTATAAAAACCTAACTTTAGATAGGGAGGCCAAGGAAGTTTAT
>JAAYTB010000185.1 GCA_012523855.1 Clostridia bacterium | reverse complement strand
TCGAAAGGCTTAACCTGCTAGTAAATTCTTTATATCAAGAAATCAATGTGAAAGATCAACAAATAGAAGAATTAGAACAGAAATTGAATAAGGGAATTTTCAGAAGACTCTTAGGCTAATTGTTGCTTTATAATTAATTTCCAAGTCCCCCTAATGATAATAAAGACATTGACTCTATAGTTATAATATTGAATTAGAGTTAGGGGGAATACCTATAAAAAAGCAATAAAAATGAGAGGATACATTCCTTAACCGGTTATGTAGCCCCTCCATAGTATTATTTGCTAAAAGTAAATTAGCCTTAATATTTTGAAAATTATAGCTAGGGATCTGTCAATTACTTCTTACTTTTCTCATTGTTTATCAGCGGATTATTCATCTTTTTAACTTTTACAAGATTTATTTGGTTTTCTACCAACTTATTTTGTAGGTCAATTATCTTGTACCTAGCAGTTTGAAGCTGAAATCTTAGTTCTTTATTTTCTGCCTTATAAGCCTTAAAATCACTTTTATTCTTTTCTAGCTCTTCCTTCAAACTTTGAACTTCTTGCTTCAAGCTACTTACTTCTTCCTCTTTAGCTTTTAAATTTTCGTTATCCTTATTATTTTTTATTTTTTGTAAAAGTTCTTGGTTTTCTCCCTGTACTTTAGATACCAATTCCTTAAGTGCAGTAATTTGCTCTCCATACTCTCTATTCTTGGCCTTAAAGCCTTCAATATCATTATTTAATCCTTTATAAGAAACTTCGCACTTAAAGAGGTCGTCCACTACATTAACCGCTGTTAGCACCGCAGCAGCTGTTACACTTAGTCTTGGATTACTTTCTAAAATAGTTCTCATTTTTTTATCTACATAATCCGCTACTTTTAGTAAGTATTCATCATTTTCTTCGCCCTTTAAATTGTAGTCCACATCATTGATATTTACAGTTACTATATTCATGCAAACACCTTCTTAGATACTTTAGTTAAATCCTTATATATATTCTAACATATAATCTATTTTAAATAAATGCAGAAAATGCATAATTTCTTGATTTTCTTGCGAAATTATGCATTTTCTCATTGTTTTTTATCTAAGTTGTGCTCCAAGCCTATATTCTAAGGTCTTTAATATTTTATTATGAACTTTATTTACTTCATTATCTGTAAGTGTTTTATTTTCTTGCCTGTAGACAATTGCATAAGCTATAGACTTTTTGCCTTCTGGGATCTGTTCACCTTTATAAATATCAAAAAGTTTTACAGTTTCAACCATTGAACCACCCTGCTTTATAATTATATCCTGTATTTCTTGGACAAGGATACTATCTTCTACTAAAAGAGCTACATCTCTAGTAACTGCAGGATATTTAGGTAAAGGCTTATACTTTTTATTAATATTAGCCTTAGTATATAGTATATCCAAATTTAATTCTGCTACATAAGCTGGTAGATCTAATCCAAATTTATCTGCTACATCTGGATGAACTTCTCCTAAAACTCCAACCTTTTCATTTTTAATCATTAAAGCAGCAGTTTTTCCTGGATGGAATACTGGATTATCGCTTTCTCTTACAAAACTATACTTCTCCACCCCTAAAACTTCTAATAGGTTTTCTACAATACCTTTTAAGTGGAAATAGTCACATTCACCGTACATTCCAGCAGTTAGTATATTTCTCTCCTCTGGTAGCAAGCTTTCATCTTGCAAAGGTATATATACTTTACCAATTTCAAAAAGCCTTGCAATTTCATTGTTTCTAGCATAGTTACGTCCTAAACTTTCCATAATGGAAGGTATAGTAGTAGTTCTCATAACACTATAATCTTCACCTAATGGATTTTTAATTTTCACTGTGTTTCTAAGTTCACTATCAGCAGGTAAATTTATTTTATCAAAAGCTTTCGGACTAATAAAAGCATAGCTTATTGATTGGCTTAAACCAGACGCTAACATAGCATTTAGCACCATGTCATCCATGTGCTGTTTCTGTGTCTTTCCACCTTTTTCAGAAGCAGAATTTATAATTGTTGATGGTAATTTATCGTATCCGTATATTCTAACTATTTCCTCAGCTATATCTTCTTTAATGTTAATATCAGTCCTGAAAGTAGGTACTGTTATTTCAAGGATATTACCATTAATAGTAGTATAAAGCTCTAAGCTATCTAAATATTTTTTCATATCCTCTGCAGACATATCTGTTCCTAAGAACCTATTAACCCACAAGCTGTCTACAGAAAGAATTTTCTCCTTAACAGGCTGTTCATAGACATCTATAGTGCCTTCTACAACCTTTCCTGCTTGCAACTTTTCTACTAAATGACAGGCCCTATCTATAGCTATCTGAGCCATATTTGGATCTAGATCCTTTTCAAATCTTGAGGAAGCTTCTGTTCTTAGCCCTAACTTTTGAGCTGAAACTCTTATATTAGTACCATCAAAATTTGCACTTTCAAATATAACTTCTTTTGTATCATCTTTAATTTCAGAGTCCAATCCACCCATTAAGCCTGCGATACCTATAATTTTATTGTCATCCTTTATACAAAGAACATCCCTGTTAAGTTCTCTTTCTATCTCATCTAGGGTAGTAAACTTTTCCCCTTCACTAGCCCTTTCTATGACAATCTTTCCTGAAGTTATTTCCCTTCTATCAAAAGCATGCATAGGCTGACCTAGCTCTAACATAACAAAGTTTGTTATATCAACGATATTATTTATAGGTCTCACGCCTGCATCTATAAGTCTTTCCTGCATCCATTGTGGAGAAGGTTCAATTTTCACATCAGTTACTGCCCTAGCCATATATCTTCTGCACAGTGGATCTTTCACTTCAACCTTAACAAAATCCGATACATTCTTGTCATTAGATACAGTAAAGCTGGTTTCTGGCATATTATACTTTGATCCTAAAGCTGCAGCAGTTTCTCTCGCCATTCCTACTATACTTAAACAATCAGGTCTGTTAGAGGTTATCTCAAAATCTAATACTGGATTGTCTAATCCTAACACTGTCTTTGTATCTGCACCTATAGGAGTGTCTTCTGGCAAGATCATAAGACCAAGAACTGGTTCATCAGTAGCGATACCCAACTCCTCTTCGGAACACATCATACCAAATGAAGCTACTCCTCTAAGCTTTCCCTTTTTAATTTTTAAGCCTCCTGGTAAGGAAGAGCCATGTAAGGCTACAGGCACTATATCATTTTCCTTCATGTTGCTTGCTCCTGTAACTATTTGAAGAAGTTCTTTCTTTCCAATGTCTAACTGGCAAACAACTAATTTATCAGCATCAGGATGGGGCTCAATCTTTATAATCTTTCCTGTTACTACATTTTGAATTTCGTCCCCAGCTGTTATAATCTCTTCAACCTTTGAGCCGGTCATCGTTAATGCATCGCCTAATTCTTTCACGTCTATATTAACATCTACATAATCCTTTAACCATTTCACTGGTACTTTCATTAATTCAACACCTCCATATGAACATTAATTAAAACTGATTTAAAAATCTCATGTCACTTTCATACAACAATCTAATATCATCAAGGGCGTATTTTAACATAACTATTCTATCTACTCCCATACCAAAGGCAAAACCACTGTACTCCTCAGGATCTATGCCACCCTTTCTCAATACATCAGGATGAACCATACCACAACCCCAAAGCTCTATCCATCCGCTACCTTTACAAACCTTACAACCTTCGCCGTTACATACAAAGCAAGTTGCATCCATCTCTGCTGAAGGTTCAGTAAATGGAAAATGATGTGGTCTGAACTTTGTTTTAATATTTTCACCAAACATTTTTTTAACAAAGCTATCCAGAGTCCCTTTTAAATCTGCAAAAGTAATCCCCTTATCTACTACAAGTCCTTCCATCTGATAGAAAATAGGTGAGTGGGTAGCGTCTACTTCATCAGATCTGTAAACTTTACCTGGAGATATCATTTTAATAGGCGGCTTAGTGTTTTCCATAACTCTAATCTGTACTGGTGAAGTTTGAGTTCTTAAAACTACATTATCGTTTATATAAAAGGTGTCCTGTTCACTTCTAGCAGGATGATTTTTAGGTATATTTAAAGCTTCAAAATTATAATAATCTAGCTCTACCTCAGGACCTTCTTCAATGGTAAAGCCCATTGAAATAAATATTTCCTTCATGCTTTCTAGAGTTACATCTAAAGGATGTCTCTTTCCTATAAGATTTCTCTTTCCAGGTATTGATATATCAATTACATCATTTTTTAATTTTTCTGCTCTTTCTTTACTCTTAATTGCTGAAATTGAGTCCTTTAATGCATTTTCTATAGCAGTTCTTACTTCATTTGCAACCTTACCTACTACAGGCCTTTCCTCTGCACTTAAAGCTCCCATTCCTCTTAGAATAGCAGTTAACTCACCTTTTTTTCCAAGATATTTCACACGAACAGCTTCCAATTCACTGCTAGTGGAAGATTTATCTACTTCCACTAAAGCTGCAGCCTTAATGGCTTCTAATTTTTCCTTCATTGTACTTCCCCTTTCATAATTTATAAACAAAAAGTAAAAAACCGCCCCCTAAAGGGACGGAAGATCCGCGGTACCACCCTAATTAACAGTATAAAAGATTTACTGTTCTCTTAGTTAAAGTTATCGGTTTTACCCGCCAAATGCTAAAGTTAATTAATCTTAATTTCACATTTGGAACTCCGGAGCGAACTTCACTATATTAGTCCCAAAAAAGGCTTTCAGTCATGACCTTTTCTCCCTGCTGGTTTTCCTATAGCTACTCTCTCCATCAAAGTATGGTTTTTGTAGTTTTAATTAATGCTTTCACATAATTATAACTATTGTTTATAAAAATTTCAACTTTATTTTGAATTTTGTCTTAATACCTCATAAAGCATTACAGATGCTGCTACCGAAACATTAAGAGATTCCGCGCCACCAGGCATGGGGATTCTCACCTTTATATCAGCCATATTTTCCACTTGTTCACTGATACCATTCCCCTCATTACCTACTGCTATAATTAATTTATTACTATACCTTACATCATAAAAGTTATCCTTTGCCTCTAAGGAACTGGCTACTAGCTTATAGCCTTCCCTTGACATATGAGAAATTAACTCTAAGTTCTTATCCTCAATTACAGGTATATAGAAGATAGACCCCATAGTAGCCCTTAAGGTTTTTTCATTATATGGATCTACAGTACCTGAGCTATATATTACTCCTTTAGCCCCTACTGCGTGAGCTGTTCTAATAATTGTACCCATATTTCCAGGGTCTTGCACCTTATCTGTCAACACAAATAGACCTTGGGAAAAATCTAAATCTTGATGCCTTTTTCTTATTACAGCTGCCATACCTTGTGGAGTTTCTGTACTGCATATATCACGGAACAAATTATCTTTAACTATATATTTTTCTGTCAAAGATGCTGATTCCATAAAACTCATGTATTTATCCGCCTGTCCTTGTGACACTAAAAGGCAGTCTACCTTAGCTCTAGATTTAAAGGCTTCCTCTACAAATCTAAAACCTTCAATGAAGAATTTCTGATGTCCGTCCCTATATTTTTTTTCCTTCAATTTTTTAATTTCTTTAATTAATTTATTATCCTTACTCTGTATAAAATCCACTGCCATTTCCCTCATCTTCTTATTCTCTTGTCATGTTTTCAATTTTATTCAATTTGTCAGAACTTCCAATAGCTACAATAATATCTCCTTCTTCTATAGAATCCTCCCCTGCAGGAGCAACTTTTACTTTTTCGCCTTTCTTTATAGCCATTATGTTAATTCCATACTTAGCTCTTATATCTAATTCCTTAAGGGACTTGCCTTTCCATTCCTTAGGCACCACCATTTCTGCTATGCTGTAATCTGGTGATAGTTCAATATAGTCCAAAATATTAGCTGAAAGTAAATTGTGGGCTACCCTAACACCCATATCCTTTTCTGGCAGCACTACCCTATCTGCTCCAATCTTATATAGAACCTTAGCATGGAGTTCATTTTGTGCTTTAGCTACAATATATCCTACTCCCATCTCTTTTAACAGCAGGGTAACCATAGTACTAGCCTGTATGTTAGAACCTATTGTAACCACAGCTACATCAAAGTTTTTGATACCTATACTTCTAAGAGAGTTTTCGTCTGTAGCGTCTAATTGAACAGCATGTGTATCACTTTCGGAAATTTCTTGAACCATATCTTCTTCTTTATCTATAGCTAAGATATCATTACCTAATGAATATAAAGTTTTCGCCACAGAAGTACCAAATCGGCCTAAGCCTATTACTACATATTGAGTCTTTCCCATAAAAATACACCTCTAACCAATCAGTATTTTTCCTTCAGGATATCTTACTGAACTATTCTTTTTATATTTACCTAATGACAAGGCTACTGTCAAAGGTCCCACTCTGCCAGTATACATTAATAGTATAATAAACACCTTACCAATGTCACTTAAAAAAGGCGTTACCCCTAAGCTCAAGCCTCCTGTGGCTAAAGCTGAAGTGGCCTCAAACAACAAATATTCTAAAGTAAAAGCTGAATTACTTTCCGTCATTAATAGTAGTACAGTTGCCAGCATAATTAAGAACAAACCTAATGTTACAATTAGAAAGGACCTTAAGACTAAGCCTTTGGAAACTCTTTTTTTAAATATTTCCGTCTCTTCCTTGCCCTTTATTGTACAAACAATAGTCATTATTATAATTGCTACAGTAGTAATTTTTATACCTCCAGCAGTGGACCCTGAAGAACCTCCAATGAACATTAGTATTATAGTTAACAACCTTGAAACCGGCATCATATCGATAGTTGATATAGTACTCATCCCTGCTGTTCTATGGCTAATTGAAGTAAATAATGAATTAGTGATTTTATCTACTGTAGACAGATCCCTCATAGTTTGAGGGTTATTACACTCTAATATGTAAATCAAAAGAGCCCCACCAAATATTAAGACTAAGGTCATGGTTATTACCACCTTTGAATGTAGTGATAATTTCCTTGACACTTTATAATTATATATATCAGCCCAAACTAAGAAACCTAAGCCGCCTATAGCAATTAATGTGGCGAAGGTTAATAAAACAAGAGGATTTCCTCTCCAACCTGCCAGGCTTACAAAGGGATTATCTATCGTACCAAATAGATCAAGGCCACCATTACAAAAGGCGGAAATAGCGTGCCATACACTATAATAAATACCTTTCAGCCAGCCATATCTTGGAATAAACTCTGTTGAAAAAATCAGCGCACCTATGCCCTCTGTAATAAAAGTAAATGCCAAGATGTATTTCTCCATCTTAACTAACCCTTGCATATTGAAAGTATTCATTGACTCTTGAAGAACTAGTCTATCTCGAAGAGTTATTTTCTTACCTAAAATAATAGCTAACATAGTGGCAAAGGACATAAAGCCTATGCCGCCAATTTGCACTAGTATTATTATAACAGTTTTGCCAAAATAGCTCCAATGGCTACCAGTGTCTAAGTTGGCAAAACCAGTTACACAAACTGAAGATGTGGCTGTAAATATACTATCAATAAAAGATGTACTTTCTCCACTTGCTGATGAGATCGGAAGTGATAACAAGACCGCACCAATAAAAATTAACGAAGCAAATCCTATGGAAAGAATTTGTACTGGACTTAATTTTACACTTCTTTTTTTGCTTAAATTCACAAACTCACCTCAATTTTAACTACCCTATTACTATTATATCCTTATTTTCTACACTCCTTAACAATATCCTCTATGAATTAGTAAAAAAATAAATGCGGCTGTCCGCCGCATTCTTATATTATATTATGTTATGCATTTAATTGAGCTTTAGCAACCTGAACCAAATCAGCAAATGCCTTTGGATCATTTATTGCTATTTCTGATAACATCTTTCTGTTTATATCTATTCCTGCTAACTTAATTCCATTCATGAATCTTGAATAAGACAAGCCATTTTGTCTACTAGCAGCATTGATTCTTGCTATCCATAGCTTTCTGAAATCTCTCTTCTTAAGCTTTCTTCCTACATAAGCATTTCTTAATGCTCTTATTACACTTTCATTAGCAGTCTTAAACAGCTTGCTCTTTCCACCATAGTATCCCTTTGCAAGCTTCAATATTTTTTTATGTTTTTTACGTGCATTCATTGCTCTTTTTACTCTTGCCATTTTCTTTACCTCCTTCTACCGCTACTCTATTATAGATATGGTAATAATTTCTTCATTGCTTTTTCTTGTGCAGTTGAAACATATGCAGTTTTTCTTAAATTTCTCTTTCTCTTTGAACTCTTTTTAGTCAATATATGACTTCTAAAAGCCTTAGCTCTCTTTAATTTTCCTGTTCCAGTCTTCTTAAATCTTTTTGCAGCACCTCTATGAGTTTTCATTTTTGGCATGTTTTTTCCTCCTCCCAAGTTTAAGCTCTTTTTGGAGCTAATATTAATATCATATTCCTTCCTTCCAATTTAGCAGCTTTCTCAACTACTGATACGTCTTGAAGTTTTTCGACAAATTTATCAAGTATCTTTTTACCGATATATGAATAACCCGCTTCTCTTCCTCTAAACCTCACAGTAACCTTAACTTTATCTTCATCAAGAAGGAATTTTTTAGCGTGATTAGCTTTAACGGTTATGTCGTGTTCCTCAATACTAGGACTTAATCTAATTTCCTTCACATGAACTACTTTTTGCTTTTTTCTAGCTTCCTTTTCCTTTTTTGTCTGTTCATAAAGGAATTTTCCGTAGTCCATTATCTTGCATACCGGCGGATTAGCACCTGGAGATATCAATACTAAATCCTTATCCTTTTCTTCTGCAAGTTCAAAAGCCTGGGAATTAGACATTATACCAAGCATTACACCATCCTCGGAAATTACCCTTAACTCTTTTTCTCTAATTTCATCGTTAATAAGATAATTTTTACTTATAATTTTCACCTCCGGATTAGTTTGGGGCCACTCCTTATCTCCAGATAATCCTTCAATAAAAAAAGCGGCACAAAGCCGCTTCATATCCAACATGTTACCATAACCTTACTAGCCATGCTGTAAGGTGAGAAACGGCTGTCTCTACTTGACAGGTAACATTATACTATCTAATTTTTACCTTGTCAATATAAAATTTTATTAAACCCGAATAACTCCCATGTTAGATTTACAAAGTTCACATTTTTCACAAATGTGAACTCTATCTGCAAAGACATTGTTGATTGTATCTATAATCTCTTTATTTATACAATTTTGCACTCCATGAATATTAATACTTTTAGGTGCATTAGTTATTAGACCACTTATTATTAAATCCTCTAAATTATTTTCAGTGATTTTTTCTCCAGACAATTCATTTAAAAACTCTCTCAGCATATCATTACCGTCTTTATCCCGAATAAAGTACTTTCCATTAGGGTCTATTATTATATTAACGGTTTCCAGTTTACTATCTTGTATTTCCACGAAATATTTAAGAAGTTTAATAAATTCACTATATTCCTTTTCAACCATATATTTTTCTACTACTTTATCTATTATAAAATCTATATCTTCCCTCAATTCTCTCATTCTAAAAGTTATGAAGCCATTTATATTAATTTCATCGTTTTCTTTTAAGCAAGAAATAATCTTATTAATTATATTGTTCTTTCTATTCATGCAATAAATACTACAGTCATCTATATTTAAATCCTCACCTTTAAGCATCCTCATACTTAAAATTTCTACATCTCTTATTTCATCAGGCTTAAGAAAGAAATACGTATCATTTAAAAAATTCATCATATCTCTATCATAAAACTCACAAACAGCTATTTTGTAAAGTATATTTGCCATATATAAATTAAATGTATTTACTATCTTATCATTATACTCTTCTTCACTACAAAATATTTTTATAAATTGCATTTCTCCTACTATGCTTTCAGAAATTCCAATCAGGATACCTTTGCTTTTTAGATACTCTTTCAATTCATTTATATCCCCTATTAAGTCTCTTCTTCCCTCATAAACTACTGTCAGAAGCAACATCTGTCTCACTCCCTTCTAAAATTAGTATGTGTTTATTTTCAGTGTCTATACAAGAAAATTAATACAGTAATCGACAGGTTGCTATAAAGGCTTTGACATAAATTCTATTAAATTATAAAATTATGTATGTCACTTTTTTTCTATCTGAATATATAAACTAAGGGAGGAGATTAAGATAAAACACTGCTTAGTTGACAGCAGAATTTCAGAAGTTGAGCTAAAGGAATTATACAAGTTGGGGATTGAAGCGGTATTATGTCCAAAATGTCAGAATCTTTATGATGCCATTAGTAGCCATCCTGACATACAGGTCTTTCAATTAAATAAAAATCATTTAATTGTACAAAATCAACTTGACGACCATCTGTTGAAGAAACTGAAATCCTTAGGAAAAAAAATAAGTTTCTCTACTAATAGCTTATCTAATAAATATCCTCATGATATAATATTAAACTGTTTTATATTAGGTGAATTATTCATTCATAACATTAAGTACAGTGATAGTAAAATTGTTGAATTACTACCAGAAAACACAAGAAAGATTCATGTCAACCAAGGTTATTCAAAATGCTCTACAGCAATTGTTAATGATAAGGCTGTAATCACCAGTGATCCAAGTATAGCAAAGGCTTTATCCATTGAAAAAGTCGACGTTCTTTATCTACCGCCGGGAGATATTATTCTAGAAGGTATGAATTATGGATTCATAGGAGGCTCTTGTGGTCTATTAGATTCAAAAAATATAGCCTTCTTTGGGAACTTGGATAAATATATATACGGAAGGGAAGTTAAGGCTTTTTTAAAAAAACATAAGCTTAGTTGGCATAGTTTGTCCAATGGCAAACTTATAGATAGAGGAAGTATACTTATGCTTTAGAAGGATAAGTATACTTTATTTTTTCAGCTACAAGTAAAAAGTAAAATATATGTAAATTATTA
>JAAYTB010000001.1 GCA_012523855.1 Clostridia bacterium | reverse complement strand
GTCTGGTTTTGGTGTTGGATTTGTAGAAGATGTAAAGGATTTAAATTTATTTGTAAATTCAAATTCTGATTGAACCAAGCTACTACAAGTAGGAGAAGCATAAGGTAGAGCTCCACCACTTCCATTATCTCTAGTTGAAGACCACATTGATAGCATCTTCACCCAGCTAGTAGACTTAGCCCAGGAAACTAGCTTTTCAGCGTCTTTTGGATAAAAGACTTCAGCGACTACATCATTTCTGCCAATCATAGGTGTTATTCCTATCTTAGTATCAAGTCCAATTTTTTTGCATTGTTCATATGTATTCTTTCCTGTTTCTATAGCGTAATCCCCCTTCTTTCCATCTGGATTAGGAGCCGCCCAACTACCAAAATCCATAGCCATTACATTAACTACATCAACTCGGACTCCATTAGCCTTTGCATTTTCTAGTACATATAAACCATCATTAGTAAGTCCAGATGGTAGTGCCGGCAAGCAAAATGCTATAGTTAATCCAGGATTTTTTTCCTGCAAGCCTTTAATAGCCTTATTTCTTCTGTCTACTGAAGCCTTATCTGCCACGGCAGCACCTTCTATATCAAAGTCTACCCATTTAGGTTGATATTAATCTCATCCAAATAATAATCTTCTGACAGCGGCACTACCCCACCCCAGGCAGGATTCCCATTACCATCACTGGTAATAAAGGCTAATGTATAATACTTTTGGCCCGTTTTTTCAAAACAATTATTAATACTAAATTGAAGATATAGCATCACATCTACGTATGGAGCAAAGATCTTATCTGGCAAACCATTATTAGCTGTTACTTTAGAAGTCTGTAGCTTATTTTCTTTACCATTAGGATAGGCTGATACATTGGTTAGATTCTGAAATAAGAAAACCCCAATGGAAACTAATAGAACACCTCCTATGTACTTTAAGATTGAACTTTTTTTCTTTTCCCATTTTATAAGCACCTCCGAAAGATATTGTTTTGGTTACAATATATACATACGGAGCTCTTTATATATTTCAGTGGTATAGATTATTACAATTGTGTAAACACTCTATAAATTAATTTCCAGTAGGCAGAAGTTTCTGCATGGAAACTTTTTAAAGAAAAATTAAAAAGACACATCAAAAGATGTGTCTTTTTCTCTATGGAGGCGCCACCCAGATTTGAACTGGGGATAAGGGTGTTGCAGACCCGTGCCTTACCACTTGGCTATAGCGCCATATAAAATTTTGGAGCGGAAGACGGGATTCGAACCCGCAACTTTCACCTTGGCAAGGTGACACTCTACCATTGAGTCACTCCCGCATACCTGGTGGCCAGACCAGGAATCGAACCAGGGACACGAGGATTTTCAGTCCTCTGCTCTACCGACTGAGCTATCTGGCCAAATTGGCGACCCAGAAGGGACTCGAACCCTCGACCTCCGGCGTGACAGGCCGGCACTCTAACCAACTGAGCCACTGGGCCAATAAATAGTGGTGGGCACAACAGGGATCGAACCTGTGACCCTCTGCTTGTAAGGCAGATGCTCTCCCAGCTGAGCTATGCGCCCACTATTTCTGAAGACAAATATTATTATAATGGGATTTAGTAATATTGTCAACAGTTTTATTTAAGATTTTTACTTTTGATTTAAAATCCTGCCTACATCTTCCTTATCAAAGTAATAGGATTGATTACAAAAATGGCACTTAATTTCTTCCTTGCCTCCTTCTGCGTATATTTCTTCTAAATCCTTCTTGCCTATACTAATTAAGGCCTTTTCTACCTTTTCTCTACTACAATCGCATTTAAAAATTGGTTCTTTATATTGCATAATCTTTATAGACATATCTTCAAATAGTTCCTTCATAATAGTCTCTATGTCTTTGCCACTGTCTAGCTGAGCAGTAATAGACTTCATCTCCTCCAGTCTATAGGTAACTAAATCTGCTACTAAGTCACTGGCTCCAGGCATCATTTGTATTATAAAACCTCCTGAGGCTCTTATGGATAAGTCACCATTTACAAGAACCCCCACCCCTACAGCCGTTGGAGTTTGCTCTGACTGTGCGAAATAATAAGTTAAGTCATCGCCAATTTCTCCTGTAACTATAGGTATTTGACCAACATAAGGCTCCTTTAGACCGATATCCCTAATTATGGTAAGCATGCCATTGGTACCAATTGCTCCACCTACATCAAGTTTGCCTTGCTTATTATTAGGTATATCCACTTGAGGATTTCCTATATATCCCTTCACCCTACCTTCAGGGTATGCTGTTACTACTAGGTTGCCTGCAGGTCCACCTCCGTTTATTTGCAATGTTAACACATCTTTTTCATTTTTAAGCATTGATCCCAACATAGCTCCACTGGTAAGCATTCTACCTAAAGCTGCCGCTGCTGTAGGACTACAGCCATGAATTTTTACAGCTTCATTTACTAAGTTACAAGTAGAAGCAGCTACAAATCTAACAGATCCTTCTGCAGCAGTTCCTATTATTAGCACATCCTTCATTTTATCATTCTCCTCTACTGAAATTTTTTCTCACAAAATATGTTATTCTCTCTGTAGTTGTTTTTACCGAACTATCAGTGTAGTTGTCCAACTTACTTGCAATAGATAAACCCGAGTCCTCTAAAGCCTTAGCTATTTCATCTTCCCTATAAATTCTCTCCAGATGAACTTCATCAAATCTGTCATAAAGGTCACCATCTTTTATAAAGAAGGTAAGATACATTTCCAATAAATTGCCTTCCAAGGTGTTTTCCCATATATAGACTATATCTTCCTCATTATATGTAAAGGTATTGTTAGCTAAAATATTTTCTAATTTATACTGGCTATTTATATCGAATACAAATAGGCCCTGATCTTTTAAATGGTTGCGAATACATGTAAAGAATTTTACTAAGTCTCCGTCTTCAGTTAAGTAGTTAGTACAATCCATAGAACATGTGATTAAATCAAACTTTCTGTTTAAATTAAGTGCTCTCATATCCTGCCTTACGAATTTTGCTTTAAGTTTTTTACCTCTAAACTTGTTTTCAGCCATGATAAGCATATCTTCTGATAGATCCACGCACCAATTATTATTAAAAAACGGAACAATATTTATTGCTAAATTACCTGTACCGCAACCAATATCTAAATAATCATCTTTTTCATTATTAAAACTATTATATTTATCTAATATAAATTTACTCCAGGATAGATAATCTATATCTTCATAGATTAATGTATCGTATATTTTTGCAAACTTATTGTAAGCGTTCATTCAACCCCCCCTAGTAACTGTCTCATCCCACTTATTTTATATTCAATAAAAGTATTAGTCAACAAGCTATTTACTTTTAGATAAGATCTCTTTATTAGTTGGAAGTTTCAGACTTTTTTTACGTTTAGTCATTATCCCTCCTATTCGTCCTGTTTCCTCAGCGGATAGTCCACTCCACCCATACTTATCCACCTTCTCTCTTAAACCTAATTCTTCCGCTATTTCATATTTGATTTGTTCCCTTAGCTTTTCAGCTTCTGTTAATTCCTTATTGGCCTTTAATTTTGCTTTAATTACCTTTTTAAGCGGTGTTTTTCCCATTATTATTACCTCCCTTACCTCTCAGCTATTATTTTCTACTAATAAAACCCCAATTATACATCTTTCCATTGAAATATTTTTCTATTAAGTATATAATTTTTTTAAGTAAATCTATATAATAGTAGTAGGTATGTAAACTGCATAATTATATTTCATCCCTTTTATAAGGAATGAGAACATTAATAAATTGTGCGGTTTTTCCTTTCTTGAACTATTGTACTATTATAATAAAGTGAGGGATCAGTATGAGTATTTTTAAAGGAAGCGGCGTTGCAATTGTTACTCCTTTTAATGAAAATGGTGTAAATTTTGAAAAACTAAGAGAGCTTATTGAAGCTCAAATAAAAGGTGGCACTGATGCACTAATTGTTTGTGGCACAACTGGCGAAGCTTCCACTATGACAGAAAGTGAAAAGAAGGAAACTATTAAATTCGCTGTGGAGGTTGTTAATAAGCGTATACCTGTTATCGCAGGTACAGGTAGCAACAACACTAGCGATACAGTTAAAATGAGTAGCTGGGCAGAATCAGTGGGTGTAGATGGCTTGTTAGTAATTACTCCCTACTATAACAAAACAACTCAAAAAGGGTTAGTTGCCCACTTTGGAGAAGTAGCTAGCAATGTAAAAATTCCTATAGTGCTTTACAATGTGCCATCAAGAACTGGTATGAATCTCTTACCATCTACCATATTGGAATTAACTAAATACGAAAATATTGTTGCTGTTAAAGAAGCTAGCGGAAATATAAGCCAAATAGCTAAAATCAAAGAACTCTGCGGTGATAAAATCCATATATATTCCGGCAACGATGATCAGATTATACCAATCTTATCCTTAGGTGGCTCTGGAGTTATATCCGTAGCTGCTAACATTCTTCCAAGAGAAATTCATGATATTTGTTATGAATATTTTAATGGAAACTTAAAGAATGCTTTGGATCTACAACTAAAGTATCTATCTTTGATAAATGCACTATTTATCGAGAACAATCCTATTCCTGTGAAAAAGGCTATGAATCTAATGGGTATGGAAGTTGGTCAAGTAAGACTTCCTCTTGTAGATATCTGTGAAAACAATGAAACTATATTAAAAGAAGAACTTAGCAAACATGGTCTTATTTAATGGAGGTAACTATGATAAAAATTATTCTAAACGGTTGTAATGGCAGAATGGGTAAAGCCATATCAGAACTAGCTAAAGGTTATAGCAACCTGCAAATAACAGCCGGTATTGATAAATTCGCTGTTGGAGAAAGTAATGCTTTTCCAGTTTACACTGAAATATCAGATTTCACTGGGGATTGTGATGTAGTATTAGATTTCTCTAGTCCAAAATCTTTACCCAGTTTATCAAAGTATTGTGTAGAAAAAAAGCTTCCATTAGTACTTTGTACCACAGGCTATAATGAAGAAGAACTTAAGAGTATTGAAAAACTAAGCAATGAGATTCCAGTATTTCGCTCTGGAAATATGTCACTAGGTATAAATATTTTAAGCAACATCCTTAAAAAGATATCACCAGTCCTATTTAAAGATTATGATATTGAAATCATAGAAAAGCATCACAACCAAAAGGTTGATTCTCCTAGTGGAACTGCATTGCTTTTAGCTGATAGTATAAAAACATCCTTAAATGACAAAGTAGATTACATTTACGGCAGAGAAGGTCTTAAAAAGAGAGATAAGAAAGAAATAGGCATTCATGCTGTAAGAGGTGGTTCTATTGTTGGTGAACATGAAATTATCTTCGCTGGTAAAGGAGAGACTATAGAACTAAAGCATACAGCCCTATCTCGAGACGTTTTTGCCTCTGGCGCCTTAAGAGCCTGTGAGTATATGGCTGGCAAAG
>JAAYTB010000004.1 GCA_012523855.1 Clostridia bacterium | reverse complement strand
TTTTTTTATTTATTTTCGCTGGTGCTAATTGCTCACCGAAACGACTTGTTTATAATACCACGGTAAAAAACCTGTGTCAATAATATTTTCACCAAATCTGTTTTAGAAATTTATGGATAGTAAACATCTATAAAATAAGTAGAGGCTTGCACTATAAGGATAAAGCAAAGGATCTCTACTTATTAGCTCCAAAGGTATTAATATTTTTTATCATTTATTATATAAAAAGTTCTATGATCTCTCCAATCTCCATTTATAAGTAAATAATCTTTATTTACTCCTAACTCCTTAAATCCATTGGCTAGTAAAACTCTTTGGGACTTTACATTATCTAATAAAGTGGATGCTTCTATTCGATGCAAGTCCATTTCACTAAAGGCATACTTTATAACTAGCCTTACTGCTTCCTTCATATACCCTCTACCTTCAAAATTTTTATCTAAAGAATAACCTATATTACAACTTCTAAAAACCCCCATGATTATATTACTTAATTTTATCTTTCCTATAATCATATTATCTTTATATATTCCAAAAGCTAAATCCGTTCCATTTATATATTGCTTGTAGCTTTCTATTAAAATTATTCTTTGTACCTCCAGGCTATAAAAGGATTCTTCCCTGCTAGGTTCAAAAGCTTGGAGAAAATCCTTATTTCTTATATAATAATCCAACATAGCTTTAGAATCTTCAGGAGTGAGAATTTTTAATTCAATATTTCGTCCCTTTAACTTTAGTAAATTTGACTTATGAAATCTTTCAAAGTCTACATCAATAATTCCAAATACTAATTCAGTTTTATACAATCCCTTAGACACTATATTCTCATCTAAGATCCCTTCCAAAGTAAATCCTAAACTGGTAAATGGTAATATATCATTTTCTTCATCAATTAATATATTTACTTTATGAGTACTGGTGGAATGAAATATTTTTTCAAGAAATATTCTCAGAGCTTCTTTAAGTATTGAACTATCATCTTTCCTATAATAATTAATTCTAAAGATACAACTTCGATGCTCTGCTTGGTAATCTACTAAAAAAATTCTACCTGCAGTTATTCCAGTATAGTCTTTAATTATATACTGATCATCTTGGCCAGCTACATTTTCAATAGACGCTATCTTGTTTGTCATTATTCCACTCCCCTATATGTTCTAAATGAATAATATTTTAAAATAAAACTACATATAAAATCATATTACTATTAATGATTTTATTCAAGAAATTAATTGAATTATAATTTATATTAACCTTCATACTTCCATTGAGTAAGCTCTTTAAAAATGTTATAATTTTACATATACTCTTTGGGAGGTGTTTCCTATTAAAAAGCATTTTATACATAAACCTATCACTTTATTATTAACAGTTGTATTCATAGTAGCAACAACAGTAGTTCTAGGTATAAAGATAAAAAATAGAATTACTGTTTATGTAAGTGCAGGGAAAGAAGATAATAAGACAAATAAGTCTGTTAAAGATGACCCTAAACATACTATAATAGATGACAATAAGAATGAGGACCTTGAAAAAGATGATAGTATAGGTAAAGAAGTTTTTAAGACCTTTGCTCAAGACGGTAAAGGAGTTCAGACTCCAAATGTTACTACGGCTCAAATTACATCTAATTATTGGACAAGCATTTATGAAAACAATGAAATACTACTTACCAAGGAAGAGATAGATAAAATTAATAGCTACATAATAGATAATGTTGATACAGTTTATGATTTATCAAGATACCCAGAATCCATAAAAGCTTCCGATTTACTTGAGATGATAAACGAGTACAAGTTCCCCAGTAAAACTATGTATAATTATAATGGTACTCCCTTAACTAAAGATTTCTACAATAAGATAGATGAAAACATAAATAAATCTTCTATTAAGGAAGATAATAAAATACGTTGGGCTATTACAGTAAAAAAGTCTTCTATAAGAAGTTTTCCAACAGATCTATCTGTTTATAGTAGCAGTTCTAATCAAAAACTAGATAGATTTCAAGAGACCGGCATAAATCCTTGCCAACCTGTAATAATTCTTCATGAAAATGCAAATAAGGATTGGTATTTTGTTCAATCTTATAACTATAGGGGCTGGATTCACAGTAGTGCCCTTGCTATATCGGAAGATAAAGAAAGGTTTCTTAACTATGTTAACAGTAATGATTTTATTATAGTAACTGCAGCTAATTTAAAAGTTAAGTCCAATAACCATGAATTTGAATTTATGATGGGATCTAAAATCCCCCTTGCAGAGAAAAACAATAATTCCCCTGACTACTTGCTAAAGCTGCCAATAAGAAATGCTGAGGGCAAGCTGGAGTTTATAGAAGAAAAGATAGGAAAGTCTATGAATGTACATTTAGGCTATTTACCCTACACTACATATAATATAATTACACAGGCTTTTAAGTTTCAAGGATTTCCCTATGATTGGGGAGATAAATACTCTGGACGGGACTGTTCCAGTTTTACCTCTTCAATCTATAGAAGCTTCGGAATCTATCTTCCAAGGAATACAGACCAACAAGAAATAAGCTCTGATAATATTATTAAATTTACAGCAGGTCAATCCTTTGATCAGCGAATTGAAACTATTGATAGATTAAATCCTGGCGCCTTGTTCTTTATGCCCGGACATACTATGATGTACCTTGGTAAAAGTGGTGATAAACATTATATGATACACGCCTTTTTAGGCTATGGTATTAAGAATAATAATACAATTAATTTTCAGCCTGTTTATCAAGTTGCAGTAACCACTGTTGATCTGCTAAATTCAAAAGGTATACCCTATCTTAATGAGTTTACATCTGTAATAGAATTTCAATAGACATATATGGCATATCCCTGGGGCAGTATTCCACATATATGGTAGGCCCCTGGGGCAAGGAGGAATAAATAATGAACAAACAATCTATAAACAAAGTTAAACTTTTCCTTATGGGCCTAGAAAGCAGATTTGAAGAAAACAAGGATATCTTTAAAGGTATTTATGTAACCTATACTGCAGGTTTAAAAGAGTTTAAGGGATCAGGTCGATATGATAAAGATAAGATAAGTTATAACTTTGGAGGAAAAACAGAATTATTAGAAATGGCAAAACTCTGCAAAAAAATAGCAGAAGAATGCTGCCAATATGATTCACTATCTCTGCTCTATAGGGAGAGAGGGACGGATCTTTTGATATCTGCTGATAATAAAAATGTGAAGATGACTACAACAGATATTAAGGATGACCAAATTGAAGAAAGAAAAACTCAGTCAAATAATACTCATATTGCTGAAACTTCTACTCTTTTAAACAGGGATTATTACATCAAGCCTGGTAGGGCAGATTCTCTTTTAAAAGAGATTGGAATCATGAGTAAAGAAGGAAAAATAAAGAACGATAAAATAAGAAAGTATAATCAAATAGACCATTACGTGGAATTGCTTGAGGGAATAATTGATGGGCTGCCTTCACAGGAAACCATAAATGTTATAGATTGTGGTTGTGGTAAATCATATCTTACCTTTGTACTAAATTACTATTTAACAGAGGTGAAGAAGAAAAAGTGCCACTTTATAGGTATCGATTATTCTCCTACAGTTATTGAGGCATCAAAGAAAATGGCAGATAATCTAGGTTATCGAAATATGGAGTTCCATGCCATGGACATTAAGGATTTTAAGACTAGTAAAAATATTCACATTGTAATCTCTCTCCATGCCTGCAATACGGCTACAGACATGGCTCTTGCCTTTGGTGTCAGATTAAATTCACAGGTTATAATTGCAGTGCCATGCTGCCAAAGGGAACTTTTAAACCAATATAGCTATGAACCTTTTAAAGGCATATTAAAACATGGAATATTAAAGGCCAGAATGGCAGATGTCCTCACCGATGGAATGAGGTCACTAATGTTAGAAGCTAAAGGCTATGATGTTTCTGTTGTGGAGTATATATCTCCTCTAGAAACTCCAAAAAATCTAATGATTAGGGCTATAAAAAGCCGGAAGGAAAATCCTGCTGCCATGGATGAGTATGTGAAATTAATGTCTCAGTTGAATGTATATCCTTCTTTATATCAATACATACAGGAAATTGATTTAGAACAATATTAAGCCTAATTCATATATAATCTTGCTAATATGCACTTAAGGCTAAGGGAAGTTATAAGAGCTTTCCTTAGCCTTTTTCTTGATAAAAGAGTGTCCAAATGTCGACTTATAGAATATATTGTATTACGGAGGGGATTCTATTGGATGATTATTATGAATAATATGATTAAACTTGGAAACAATAATTTGCAAAGTAAAATTCTTATTGCCTTATTTTTATCTATTATTTCTCCTTTCAAAACAGAGCTAATTATACTTTCAATAATGATAGTAATTGATACTATCACAGGTAGCCTTTATGCCATGAAAATGCTAAAATTCAGTAGTACAGGCCTAAAAAGAAGCCTAAAAAAAATAATCTTTTACTCCTTGTGCCTTCTTGTTGTACGACTAGTTGAAATCGGAATTTCTTCTTTTTATTCTACCACCCTACTAACTAATATAATCGCCAGCACCCTATTAATTATTGAAGCTACCAGTTCCCTAGAAAACCTTGTACTTCTAGGCGTCCCATTACCTAAAGGGATAGTAGACTTTATTCTAAAACAAATTTCAAACACTCCAATTTCAAATTTAGTTTTATCTTCAACACAGCGTCAAGATTATCTTGAAGAAATTAATGATATGCTTAATATCGCCCTTCCCACAATAGAAGACAAAAACTTTAAGCGCTTGCTTGAAATCAAATTTGAGGAATGGGCTTCACTTCTTAATCACATTGATATAGAATTTACCACAATATATTCTGATAATAAAGAAATATTATTTTTTAGAATATCTTCTTTAGTAAGTGCAACAAGGCTTAGAATTAGAGAGCGTTGGCAGAAAGAAGAAATTCCATATGAATGTATCAAACACTTGGAAGATTGGCATGAATCCAAAGTTACTAAATGGTTGGCTAGCTTAAAACTTGTTTGCTTTAACGATCATGACATGGATAAAAAGAAAACCGAAATAATAGAAAAATTAATAGTCTTTCTGTATAAAAATATAACACAGATTAAAAAGGCTGAACTTGATAAATTAAAAGGATGCAAAACCTAACAGCCTTGCATCCTTTTATATAACTTTTAATTAATCCCTGCTAGATCTTTAACCACTTCTCCTCCAATTATCATTCCTGCTACTGGTGGAACAAAGGATATGCTTCCAGGGATCTGTCTTCGAATTGTACACTTTTTAGTACCGCCGGTACATACACAGCCAGTTTTACAAGTTACAACCTCATCATCCTTAGGCTTTCGTGGTACTTCCTCAGAGTATAGCACCTTAAGACTATCTACCCCTCTTTTTCTAAGCTCGTATCTCATAACCTTAGATAAGGGGCATATTTTTGTCTTATATATATCGCTTATTTTAAACTGGGTTGGATCTAACTTATTTCCTGTACCCATGCAGCTTATAATTGGAATATTATGTTCCTTACACCATACTACTAATGAAAGCTTTGAAGATACTGTGTCTATTGCATCTACCACATAGTCTGTATCCTCTGAAATTATTTCACTAATATTATCTTCCTTTACGAAAGTTTCAAAGGTTGTAACTTCACACCTTGGATTTATTTGAAGGACTCTTTCCTTCATAACTTCAACCTTACTTTTACTTATGGTCTTAATAGTGGCGTGTATCTGCCTATTTATATTGGTAAGACAAATTGTATCATCGTCTATCAGGACTAACTTTCCTACTCCAGATCTTGCTAGAGCCTCTACAGTAAAACTACCTACACCGCCTATTCCAAATACAACTACCTTGCTAGCCTTTAACTTATCTAAAGCTTCTTTACCTATCAACAGCTCCGTTCTTGACAGTGCATGCTGGGCCATTTATATCTCTCCTTTTTACAGTAAAACTCTTTCTTCTTTTGTATTTTATACTTATCCAAATACTTTATCACTTATGCCTTGAGATAGAAGCTTATTGGCATAGCCTACAGCTTCCTCTAAAGAATGTTCTAAGTAATTTCCACATTGTACCTCTGTAGTGGCAGGAACCTCTGTAGCCTTAACCACTTCCTTTAAAGTCTTTTCTAGGCCTGAAATTATATCCTTCACATCAGGTTCACCCCATACAGTTAAGTAAAAACCTGTTCTGCAGCCCATTGGTGATAAATCTATTATATCTTCTAAGTAATCTCTCATATAAGTTGCCATTAAATGCTCTAATGCATGCATTCCTGCACTGTTCATAAATTCCTTATTAGGCTGAGTAAATCTTAAGTCAAACTTTGACACCTTGTCACCCTTTGGCCCTGTATATACTCCAGCCTTTCTAACATAAGGAGCTTTAACTTTTGTATGATCTAAAGAAAAACTTTCTACCTGTGCCATAGTTAACCTCCAACAAATTGATTTTTTATGTATAAACAATATCATTATTAAGCTAAATTTTCAACAATTTCATTAGAAGATAATACTAATCAAATAATTTTTCTACCTTACTTACAAAATCCTTGTCCAATCCACTAGCATATTTATCAAAGTTTTTCTTATTTGCTTCCTTCTCAACACCTTGTTCTTTTAATTGTTCATCTAATTTTTCTAAGATCTCCTCATGTCTTCCACCTTTTTCTTCAAACATACTGCCGTGGAATAATTCTGCCTTATCACCATTGTTAAAGATAACTTTGTAATATACAGAATAAGAGCCATCAAATATTCTCTTCACTCCAACCTTTACTTTGTTTATATCATTATATTTATATATAATACCTGCAGGTTTTGTAGCTGAAGCTACTTTAATACTATCCTTATATAAGATTGAATAACTTGTAATTCCTATATATATGAATCCAATAATTACAGTAGCATATATTAGCTTTACAATTCTCCTTGCTTTTGAAGGCTTAGGAGCTTGTACTTCCTTATTCTTTTTCTTATTAGTATTTTTTTCTTTTATATTGTAATAGTTATATTCAATAAGAAAAAGTATTATCATTATTGGCAGAAAACTTAAGCCATTAGCTACAAAAAGTAAATAATCTCCTCTAGCAAATATAAATAATTGCAGCATATTATAGCCAAAAATTAATGCAAGCGCCACTGCTACAACAACTATTATTGTAGCTATAAGTTTTAAAATCCCAGATACCCCTTTTTTCATCAAGTCCATAAAACCTTTCCTTTCTTCTTATCAAAAATCTTCTTATTTAGTTATAGATATACTAATTATAGCATTATTTTGAACTATGTATAAGGTTTTTTTCCTTGACATTAATGATCCTTTTCTGTATTTTTATAATATTATGTATGATATTTTTGGAGGTAGTTATGATTATTGGTATTATAGGCGCCATGGATGAGGAAGTAAGAAAACTTAAGGATGAAATGACCATAGAAAATAAATTAAGCAAGGCTAAAATGGAGTTTTTTGCAGGTAAGCTTTGGGGGAGAAATGTTGTTGTAGTAACCTGCGGTATCGGTAAGGTTAATGCTGCTGTTTGTGCTCAAATTTTAGTAGATGACTTTAATGTAGATAAAATTATAAATGTAGGGGTAGCAGGAGGAATCGGTGAGGATCTAGTTCCTGGTGATCTAGTTATTGCTTCAAATTTAGTCCATCACGACATGGATACCACTGCTTTTGGCGATAAAATAGGCCAGGTTCCAAGAATGGATACCTATGAATTTAAATGTGACGAAGCTTTAGTTGAAGCAGCTAAAAAAGCCTTTAGCAATATTAAAAATCACAAGAGCCTTGTTGGAAGAATAGTTTCCGGCGACCAGTTTATTGCAGATATAGAAAAGGTACGTTGGCTTAAGTCTCAATTTGATGCCTTGGCTTGTGAAATGGAAGGCTGCAGCATTGCACAGGTTTGCTATTTGAATTCTATACCTTTTGTTGTAATACGATCAATTTCTGATAATGCTAACACTGGAGCCCACATGGACTTTGATAAATTTGTTCCTATAGCTGTTGATAACTCTTTACATATCCTAAAGGAAATGTTAAACAATATTTAATAAACAGGTAAATATAAGGAGATTCCTGCAGTGGAATCTCCTTATATTGTTATAGGCCCGATATTTTGTCACGACTCTCCTTT
>JAAYTB010000184.1 GCA_012523855.1 Clostridia bacterium | reverse complement strand
GGTGAGTTCTTATTTAATTCTTTTGTAAATGTATTTTTGCAGTACGGACATTCTCCTTCATTGACAAATACTCTTCTACATTGTATGCAATACCATAGTTTCCTCATACAATCCCTCCGAAAATAATTACTTACTCTCTATATCTATTCTATAAGCCTCCTTTTTTTCCTCTATTTTGAGAAAAGTTTTCTTCTTCAAAGGAATTTACATTAAGAGGAAAATCTCCTGCCCTTAAAACTATCTTCCTTCAGTAGTATTTATTTGAAATTTATATTGCATATAGGATAAAAGAATGTTATATTAGTAGTGTGTCAATGTATTTTTATACTGTAAATATTTCATATTAATATATATGAAATATATTTTTTAAAGAACTGTGCAACCGGTTGCATAAATTCCACAAAAAGATGCAATTGTTGCCTGATTGTTCCAAAGAATACAGATTAGGAAGGTGAGCTTGTGTCTAAATATGTTAAGATCGACGAATGGAGCATTATTGAAGATGATCTCCATCTAGAAGAAAACAAAATTTATGAAAGTTTAATGAGTATTGGTAGTGGACATATGGGTATGAGAGGAAATTTCGAAGAAGATTTTTCCGGCAGCACCCTTCAAGGTACTTACATAGCTGGTGTTTACTACCCTGATAAGACAAGAGTTGGTTGGTGGAAGAATGGTTACCCTGAATACTTTGCTAAGGTTCTTAATTCCACAAACTTCACAGGAATCAAGGTAGTTATTAATGGAGAAAACCTTGACCTAGCTAAGGCTAAAGTAAGTAACTTTAAGAGAATTCTTAACATGAAGGAAGGTTATCTTTTAAGAACCTTTACTGTTGTTGATAAGGATGGTAATGAAACCAACTTTGAAGTTAAGAGATTCTTTAGCATGGCTCAACAGGAAATCGCTGCAATATCTTACAGCATTCAGCCAGTAAATCATTCCGCTAAAATTGAGTTAACTCCTTATCTTGATGGTGATGTTAAGAACGAAGACTCCAACTATGATGAAAAGTTCTGGTTAGAAGTTGATAAGGGTTCAGAAGAAGGTTTCTTCCACATCACTCAAAAGACTAAGAAAACTGATTTTGTAGTTACTTGGGCTTCTAAATATGCATTATATGTAGATGGAAGTTCTGTAGAAGTTGATCCTGAAGTTATTGTTAAGCCTCAATATACTGCAAACAAGTTCTCAGTAACGTGTGAAAAAGGCAGCAAGGCTACATTATATAAATATATTGCTGTTACTAGCAACAGATATTTCTCTGAGGAAGACTTATTGCCAAAGGCTAAGGCACTAGTTGAAGATGCTCACAAGGAAGGTTTTGATAGCCTATTCCAAGCTCACTCTGATAAATGGGCAAATATTTGGAAAGAAAGTGATATAGTAATAACTGGTGATGCCTCTGCTCAGCAAGGAATTAGATTTAATATATTCCATATGAATTGTACCTATACTGGAGATGATCCAAGACTTAATATAGGTCCTAAGGGCTTTACTGGTGAAAAATATGGCGGAAGTACTTATTGGGATACAGAAGCATACTGCATTCCTTTCTACCTAAGTACTAGTGACCCATCCATTACTAGATCTTTATTGATATATAGACATAATCATCTTGAAAAAGCTAAAGAAAATGCTAAGAAGCTTGGCTTAAAAGGTGCTCTTTATCCAATGGTTACTATGAACGGTGAAGAGTGTCATAACGAATGGGAAATCACTTTCGAAGAAATTCATAGAAATGCTGCAATAAGCTATGCCATATATAATTATGTTAATTATACTGGTGATGAAAGCTATCTATATGAATATGGCTTCGATGTGTTAGTAGAAACAAGTAGATTCTGGGTTTCAAGAGTAAACTATCATAGCCAAAAAGATGTTTACATGATTCTTGGAGTAACAGGACCAAATGAATATGAAAATAATGTTAATAATAATTGGTATACTAATACTATGGCCGCTTGGAATCTTGAGTACACTCTTGAGGTTACAAAGCTACTAAAGGAAAAGTATGCTGACAAATATAATGAATTAATAGATAAATTAGCTGTAACTGAAGAAGAAATGGCTAAATGGCAGGATATTGTAGACAAAATGTATAAGCCTGAAGATAAAGAACTTGGTATCTTCCTTCAACAGGATGGATACATGGATAAGGAGCAATTATTAGTTAAGGACCTTTCAGAGGAAGATCTTCCACTTTGTCAAAAGTGGTCCTGGGATAGAATTCTTCGTTCATGTTTCATAAAACAAGCAGACGTTCTACAAGGTTTATACTTCTTAGGTGATAGATTTGATTTAGAAACTAAGAAGAGAAACTTTGACTTCTATGAACCAAGAACTGTTCACGAGTCTTCCCTATCCCCCTGTATTTATTCAATAATTGCAGCAGAAATAGGTTATGAGGAGAAAGCTTATGAACTATACCTTAGAACTGCTAGATTAGATTTGGATAACTACAATAACGACACAGAAGATGGACTACATATTACAAGTATGGCTGGTACTTGGATGTCAATTGTCCATGGATTTGGTGGTCTTAAAGTTGTTAATGGTGTGCTTTCCTTAAATCCATTTATACCAACAGCTTGGCAACAGTATTCCTTTAAAATTATGTTCAGAGGACATCTTCTAAAGGTTACTGTAAAACAAGGCGAAACAACAATCGATCATCAAGAAGGTGACGACTTCCAAATGAAGGTATGGGATAAGACCTATTCTATATCTAAAGAAAGCACTATCAATATAAAAAAATAAGTAATTTTTAAGAAAATGAAAGGTGGGAAAGTCATAATGACTAATTCAAAAAACTTACCCAAAGTAGCTTACTTCTGTATGGAATACGCTCTTGACACTTCCTTAAAAATTTATTCTGGTGGCTTGGGAGTATTAGCTGGTGACTACTTAAAGGGAGCTAAAGATGGCGAATATCCAATGGTAGGTATTGGTATCAAATGGAAACAAGGTTACACTGAGCAAAAAATTGGTGAAGACGGTCGTCCATACGACTCCTACTATAACTATCAGTATGACTTCTTAAAGGATACTGGTGTTAAAGTAACTGTTAAGATTCGTCAAAGAGATGTAGTTTGTAAGGTATGGCTTGTAGATTGCTTTGGCAATGCACCTATTTACTTATTAGACACTGACCTTCCAGAAAACGGTGATGCTTGGATCACTGGACAGCTTTACGGATACTTTGGAGAAGAAAGAATAGCTCAGGAAATGGTTCTAGGTATTGGTGGTGTTAAGGCTCTTAGAGCTCTTGGAATCAATCCTGATGTCTACCACTTTAATGAAGGTCATGCTTTATTTGCAGGCTTTGAATTAATGAGAGAAAGAATGGAAAGCGGAGCTAGCTTTGAAGAAGCTTTAGCTGCTACAAGAGAAGAAGTTGTATTCACTACTCATACTCCAATAGTTGAAGGTAATGAATCTCATCCTCTTGATAGAATTCTTTACATGGGTGCTAACTGTGGCTTAACTATAGAACAGCTAGTTCAAATTGGTGGTTCCCCTTTCAATATGACAGTTGGTGCTTTAAGACTTTCAAGAATGTCTAATGCAGTTGCTCAGCTTCACGGAGAAACTTCCAACAAGATGTGGAAAGATGTTGATAACAGATCAGAAATAATTGCTATAACAAATGCAATTCACAGACCAACTTGGGTAGATGCAAAGATGGTTGAAGCTGGTGAAAATTACGATGGTAGCGAAGAAAGCAAGGAAACTCTTTGGAATACTCATATGAAAAACAAGCAGGCTCTTATTGATTTCGTATATGAAAGAAATGGCGTTAAGCTTGATGCTGATAAGCTTCTTATCGGTTTCTCAAGAAGAGCTGCTCCATACAAGAGAAGTAACTTAATCTTCACAAAACCTGAAATTATTGCTCCACTTCTTAAGAGCGGAAAACTTCAAATAGTATTCTCTGGTAAGGCTCATCCATTAGATGATGCTGGTAAGAAGATAGTTGCTGATATAGTTGCTATGACTAAGGAATATCCAAACTCCGTTGTATTTGTTGAAAACTATGATATGACTGTTGGTAAGATGCTTACAACTGGTGCAGACGTATGGCTAAACAATCCAAGAAGACCAAAGGAAGCAAGTGGTACTTCCGGAATGAAGGCAGCTATGAACGGTGCTCCTAACCTAAGTACTCTTGACGGATGGTGGCCAGAAGCTTGCAAACACGGTATAAACGGCTGGCAGTTTGGTGACGGTAAATCCGCAGACGACTTTGCTACAGAAGCTGAATTAGATGCACATGATTTAGATGGACTATACAATGTTCTTACAAATGAAGTTATTCCAACTTACTATGAAAATAGAGATAAGTGGATAGAAATCATGGCTAACAGCATCAAGGATACTAAGGACTTCTTCAGCGTTGATAGAATGCTTGAAGAATACTACGACAGATTATATAAATAGTTATTTTAAAAGAGGCTGTTCCACTAGTTTATAAGTGGAACAACCTCTTATTTTTAAAGGCATATTGTCCATATCTATCCTTTTGTCTATTGAAATAGCTTACTATTATGATATACTAATGGCGTTGGACAACTATATATGTACTAATTTTATAGTTATTAGAAAGGTGTTGTGTATTCATGAAAATTAAAGGCTGTATATTCGATCTTGATGGTGTTATAGTTGACACTGCTAAATATCATTACATTGCTTGGAAAAGACTAGCTTCTGAAATGGGATTTGACTTTACAGAAAAGGATAATGAAAGATTAAAAGGTGTAAGCAGAACCCGTTCCTTAGAAATCCTTCTTGAACTAGGCAATAAAACTGTTTCAGAAGAAGAAAAGCTTGCTCTGGCAGAAAAGAAGAATACTTGGTATGTAGACTACATATCTAAAATGGATAAATCTGAAATCCTTCCAGGTGTAGAAGATTTTCTTAAGACTTTAAAGGAAAACAACATAAAAATTGCCCTAGGTTCTGCTAGCAAAAACTCAATGATCATATTAAATAATTTAGGTCTTACTAACTACTTTGATGCAATTATAGATGGTAATAAGGTATCTAAAGCAAAGCCTGACCCAGAAGTATTTACTCTAGGCGCTAAGGAAATGGGCTTAAGTGCAGATCAATGCGTAGTCTTTGAAGATGCCCAAGCTGGCATAGAGGCTGCTAAAGCCGGCAAGATGAAGGTAATCGCTGTTGGCTCAGCAGAAAACCTAACAGGCTACGATAAAATCATTGATGGCTTCCAAGGGGCTAGCTTAGAATTAATAAACTTCTAAAAAATATCCATATAAAAAAGTTGATGGTCAACCATCAACTTTTTCTTATCTATTTTTCAAACCATCAAAATATAGCCTTGTTTCCTTAAATACTACTCCACTTAGTCCAATTAAACCAATTAAATTTGGAAAAGCCATCAAGGCATTAACTATATCCGCTAAAATCCATATTAGATCCAACTTTAAGCTTGCCCCAAAAGCTACTATGATAATAAAGATATATCTATAAACCTTAACTCCTTTAACACCGAATAGATACTCTGTACATCTTTCACCGTAATAGTTCCATCCGATAATAGTAGTAAAGGCAAAGAAAAGCAAGCCTATAGTAACAATGAGGATGCCTATTGATTCTATTGGCAATCCTTTTTTAAAAGCAAAGCCAGTCATTGCGGCACCTTGATAATTAGACTGCCATGCCCCAGTGGTTATTAATACTAGGCCAGTCATAGTACAAATTACAATTGTATCGAAAAAGGTTCCTGTCATTGAAATTAAGCCCTGTCTTACACAGGATTTCGTCTTAGCTGCAGCTGCTGCTATTGGAGCACTTCCTAGGCCTGATTCATTGGAAAAGACACCTCTAGCCACACCACTTTGAATTGCCATTCTCACTGTGGCTCCTGCAAAACCTCCTAGGGCTGCAGTTGGAGTAAAAGCCTGTTTTATTACAAGGATTATAGACTCTGGTAAAACACTAATATTATTTCCTAAGATAATCAAACAACCTACTACATAAAATATGGCCATGAAAGGCACTATCATTTCTGATACCTTTGATATAGTCTTAATTCCCCCTAAAGTTACAAGGAAAACTAAAATGGTTATCACTATTGATGAAAGGATAATTGGAATATCAAAACTATTATTCAAGGATTCTGTTATAGCATTTATTTGAGGAAATGTACCTATACCAAACAAGGCAACACAGACTCCAGAAAAAGCAAAAAACTTAGCCAACCACCTTATGCCAAGACCCTTCTCTATATAATACATGGGACCTCCAGACATTTGTCCATTTTTGTCTGTAACCCTATATTTAACAGCCAGTAAGCCTTCTGCATACTTAGTTGCCATACCAAAAAAGGCAGCTATCCACATCCAAAAAAGAGCTCCTGGTCCACCAGTTTTAATAGCTGTAGCCACACCAACTATATTTCCGGTACCAATAGTTGCTGACAAGGCTGTACAAAGGGCTGCAAAACTTGATACATCCCCTTCTCCCTCACTATCATCATCTTTGGCAAATAAATATTTAATAGCTAATGGTAATTTAAAGACTTGAAGGAGTCCTAACCTAACTGTTAAATAAATACCAGTACCTACTAATAGTATTAGTAGCGGTGGTCCCCATACTAAAGAATCAATTCTTTCTAGAACTTTTGTTAAGTTATTCATTTGTTTTCCCCCTAAATTCTTTTGTATAAATATAAACCTTCAAATTTAGGACGGAAATGATTTTGAACTATCTTAGATATGAAACTATAGATCTGCTTCTATAAATCCACAAATAATTAATAATAAAAGTTAGAATTCAGCAAGCTGAATTCTATAAATATATTCAAAAACACTCCCCTGTCCTTTTACCTGAAAGTTTCACTGCCTAAATAAGAACTTCAAACAGCTTTCTCCTTCGGTGCTCATAAGAGTCTCTCCAGAGGCTCGTCCGATAACGGTCATCTCCAATATGGTACCTGAAAGATTTTCCTCTTCGGTGGATGAAAAAATTCATCTCTCTCCCGCTATCATCATCCGAAAATAATATTAATTTATTAAAATTATATAAGTATCCACATAAATATGGGATTCTTGTTTATATTTCTTCTCTAGCTTTATAGCTTTGCATTTCTATCTGCTATGTCACCTATTACAGGTAGCTTAAACCACTCACCATTATAAGCTTTAACCATCATTACAATCCAAAGGACAAAGCTTAAAAGGTTAACTGCATTTATAACAAGACTTCCTAGCAAAGGGACCCAACCAAATACAGATTTAACTATTGACAAGCTAATAAAAAGCATAGTAGATTGTAGGCCATGGAATTTAACAAACCTGCTGTCCCGCTCCATAAAAAAGAATACTAGTCCTGTTATGAAAACTCCCAGGTAACATATCATTCCAGCCACATTTTCATCTAAGCCTGTTGATGATTTTTGCCCATTAAAATTATTATGGTTCATTACCATCACTCCAATTTTTTCATTTCAGTTTAATTATATCAACATAAATAAACCATGTCTAGTAAAGTCTGCAGTACATAAATAAATCTTATACTGGGAAAACTTACTTAGGATAATAATTAAAGGAGTGACTTTTTTATGAGTGAAACTATATTAGAAAAAACGGAAGGAAGAGTTAGCTACCATGATTCCGTAGAAGAAATGCTAAAAAGAATTAGAGAGGACGGAATGTCAAATATCTTTGACCGCTATGCCCTTCAGGAGAAAATTCG
Source organism: Clostridia bacterium (assembly GCA_012523855.1). Taxonomy (GTDB): domain Bacteria; phylum Bacillota; class Clostridia; order Clostridiales; family Clostridiaceae; genus Clostridium_AU. Next base: position 4,429 of record JAAYTB010000184.1, on the reverse strand, counting down.
CTGCAAATTTTGTTTAGAAGGCTTAAGCTGTCAGCTTTGCTCCAATGGTCCTTGCAGAATAAGCGAGAAAAGCGGGCAAGATAAGGGAGTGTGTGGAATAGGCAAGGATGCCATGGCCATGAGAAACTTCCTACTAAAAAATATCATGGGTGCTGGTACATATAGTCATCATGCCTACGAAGCCTTTAGAACCCTAAAAGCTACTGGAGAAGGAAAAACTCCTTTCAAGATCACCGATGTAGATAAGCTTAAGTGGATGTGCGAAAAGGTAGGTATCGATACAAATCAGGACATCAACGATATGGCTATTGAGCTAGCAATTTTATTGGAAGATCAACAGCATATTGGAAAATCAGAAGACAACATTATGGTGGAAGCTTTTGCTCCAAGAAAAAGAAAAGAACTATGGAAGAAACTTGACATATATCCTGCTGGTACAGTCCATGAAGAACAAAACTGTGTAGCTAGCTGTCTTACAAATGTAGACGGCCACCATGTATCCCTAGCTATGAAAGCTCTAAGACTTGGAATAGCTACAATATATAACACTCAAATAGGTCTTGAAATGGTGCAGGATATACTCTTTGGCACACCAACACCTCATGAAGCTAACATGGATTTAGGAATAATGGATCCTGACTATGTTAATATAGTTTTCAACGGTCATCAGCCTTGGGCTGGAGTAGCCACCCTCTTAAAAGCACGAACAAAAGAAATTCAAGATAAGGCTAAGGCAGCTGGAGCCAAGGGCTTAAGAATTGTTGGTTCCATAGAAACCGGTCAGGAACTCCTGCAAAGATTTAAAACTGACGATGTATTCGTAGGCCATATGGGCAACTGGCTTTCCATTGAACCACTACTAGCTACAGGAACAGTTGACGTATTCGCTATGGAAGAAAACTGCTCCCCTCCTGCCATCGATATGTATGCTGAAAAATATCAGGTTACCCTGGTGGCAGTAAGTACAATTATTGATTTACCAGGAGTTAAACATAAGATCCCCTACAATCCTGAGGAAGTAGATAAAATGGCCGATAGCTTAATTGAACTAGCCATAGAAAACTATAAAAAGAGAAAGGAAAGAAATATTAAGGCAGTGGTGCCCAAGAAGGTTCAAAAGGCCATAACAGGCTTTTCCACTGAAGCTGTTCTAGGAGCCTTAGGTAACAAGCTAGATCCACTGGTAGATGTTATAGCTGCTGGGAAGATAAAAGGAGTAGTGGCACTAGCCAACTGTTCAACTCTAAGAAATGGTCCTCAAGACTGGGTTACAGTTAACCTTACCAAGGAACTTATAAAGAGGGATATATTAGTTGTAGCTGGTGGTTGCGGTAACCATGCTTTAGAAGTTGCTGGTTTATGTACTCTTGAAGCAGCTAATGAAATAGCAGGCCAAGGCCTAAAAGAGATTTGCAATATGTTAAAAATTCCTCCAGTATTAAGCTTTGGTACCTGCACCGATACCGGTAGAATTTCCATGCTTGTTACAGCCCTGGCAGACCATCTAGATGTTGATGTGTCACAGCTCCCAATAGCAGTAACAGCACCAGAATGGATGGAACAAAAGGCCACCATCGATGGAATTTTCACTTTAGCATACGGAGCATACACCCATCTATCCCCTACTCCTTTTGTCACAGGAGCTGATCAATTGGTAGAATTGCTTACTGATCAGGTAGAAGCTGTCACTGGAGGTAAAATAGCTCTAGGTGACGATCCAGTACAGGTAGCACAGGATATGGAAGCTCATATTATAAAGAAACGCAAGGAATTAGGCCTAAGCTAAATATTATAAGAAAAAGGTCAGCAGCCTATTATTATAGAACTGCTGACCTTACATATAGAGTTTCCCTTAAGTTTCCATTATTATTGGTAGTATTAATGGTCTTCTCTTAGTCTTTTTATAGAGAAATGCACCAAGAACTTCTCTTATATTAGATTTTATAACATACCATTCAGTTATTTTCCTATCTAAACATTTATCTAGTTCTTCCCTTATTATCTCCCTTGATTCCCTCATTAATTCTTCAGACTCTTTAACATATACAAAGCCTCTGCTTATAATGTCTGGACCTGCCACTACTGTATTTGATTCCTTATCTATAGTAACAACTACTGTTAATATACCATCTTGAGATAAGAGTTTCCTATCTCTAAGAACTATATTTCCAACATCTCCTACTCCAATTCCGTCTACCAGAACTGCACCTGTTTTCACTCTACCTGTTATCTTGGCTTCCTTTTTATTTAACTCTAAAACCTGTCCTGTTTCCATTGTAAAAATATGGGAACTGTCTTTCCCTAATTCCTCTGCAAGTAAGGCATGCTGCCTTAGATGTTTATATTCTCCATGTACAGGCATAAAGTATTTTGGTTTTACTAAGGTTTGTATCAATTTTAATTCCTCTTGACAGGCATGACCAGATACATGGACTTCTTCTGTAGATTGATAAACAACCTCTGCACCTTTTCTAAAAAGTTCGTTTATTACATGGGAAACAAACTTTTCATTTCCTGGAATAGGCGCTGCTGAGATAATAACCAAATCGTCCTTTTCAATGCTAATTTTTCTGTGGGTTCCAGAAGCAATTCTGGTTAGAGCGGACATAGGCTCCCCTTGGCTACCTGTAGTTATTATTGTTACCTTATCTGCAGGGTATTTATTAATTTCATCAACACTAATAATTTTATCCTCTGGAATATTTAAATAACCTAACTCAATTGCCACCTTAGATATATTCTCCATACTTCTTCCACTAAAAGCAACCTTCCTACCGTAAATTAAGGAAGAGTTAATAACTTGCTGCATTCTATGAATATTAGATGCAAAAGAAGCTACAATAATTCTGCCTTTTCCCCTGCCAAAGATTCGGGTGAGATTTTCACCGATTATACTTTCAGATATGGTGTAACCCTGACGCTCAGCGTTGGTACTATCGGACATTAGTAACAAGACATTCTGCTTGCTAAGCTTAGAAAACCTTGGCAAATCAATAAGCTTTCCATCGATTGGAGTATAGTCTATTTTGAAGTCCCCTGTGTGTACAATATATCCATGGGGAGTACGTATAGCTAAAGCACAAGCATCTGCGATACTATGGCTAACTCTTATAAACTCCACGGATAATTTATCAAATTTTAAAACGTCACCAGCTTCTACCACATTAAGGGTACAATCGGAAAGAATCTTATGTTCATTTAATTTGTTTTCCACCAGACCCAATGTTAACTTGGTTCCATAGACAGGCACATTAATTTGCTTTAACACATAGGGAAGAGCACCAATATGATCTTCATGACCATGAGTTAGCACTATAGCCTTAACCTTCTCCTTATTTTCTAGTAGATATGAAACATTAGGTATAACTAAATCTATGCCGTACATCTCCATATCAGGAAAAGCCATCCCGCAATCAATTACAACTATCTCGTCCTTATATTCAATAACCGTAATATTTTTTCCTATTTCTCCTAGCCCTCCTAGAGGGATTACCTTAACTTTATTATTTGTTCTCATTTTTACCTATAGCCTTTCTTGTCGCTTTGTTTTTTATATTTTCATTGCATTCCATACTCTTATTATCTCATAACTTTCGATTACTTTCTAATACTATTTAATATTTCTGTATAATATCATCCTTATACCTATGTTAGACTAGCAAAAAAATGCTTCCATCTGGTATAGGAAAACCCTGATTATTAATCAGGGTTTAAAGCTATTTATAGCAGGGCAACAACTTCTATTTCTATAACTGCATCTTTGGGAAGCTTTGCTACTTCAACGCAGCTTCTTGCTGGAGGATTTTCCTTAAAATACCTACCATACACTTCATTCATTGCCGCAAAATCATTCATGTCTTTTAGAAATACTACAGTCTTCACTACCTTATCCATACTTGTACCTGCCTCTTCAAGTATAGCCTTTACATTTTCTAAAGATCTTTCTGTGGCCTTTTCTATATCAGTTACCAACTCTCCACTAACATGATCTATTGGAATTTGCCCTGATGTATAAAGAAAATTTCCTGCCTTAATAGCCTGGGAATAAGGGCCTATTGCTCCTGGCGCTCCCTTTGTACTAATTACTTTTCTCACATTAATCCCTCCTACTTTACACTTTCAATTTTTAATTTATCTTATATTTTTAAACTATTGTTGTCAATTTATTTAACCGTCTTAACTTTAAACAATCTACTGTAATCTATTATATAAGAAATAAGCCCTAACTTATTAGTTAAGGCTTATGATAAATACATTTTTAGTTGAAGCAGCATGTTAGTTTCCCTACCCTAACCGGTCGCTTCCTAGTCTTATAGTAATGGTCTCCTAGGCGGGAGCGCGAGGCTGCTTCCCTTACCCTCACATTTTCCTTTAAGTCACCATTATTGTAATCTTATTATCCTCTTTTGTCAAGAAGATAAGATAAAAG
>JAAYTB010000183.1 GCA_012523855.1 Clostridia bacterium | reverse complement strand
TTTTTTATTTTTAGTTTACAATAAAACTAAAACAAGCAGGAGTTAAGCTAACTCCTGCTTTTAACATTAATCAACTATTTGATCAATTGGTGCACCAGGTGCTACCATAGGAAGAACCATGTTTTCTTCATTGATTACACATTCCAATATAACAGGTCCTTCAAAGTCTAAAGCTTCCTTTAATGCCCCTTCCACCTGATCGTTGCTGCTTATCCTTATAGCCTTAATACCATAAGCTTCTCCCAGCTTTACAAAGTCTACATCATCTCCAAGCAAGGTAAAGGAAAATCTGCTATTACAGAATAATTCCTGCCACTGCCTTACCATACCTAGAGCATGGTTGTTGAAAACTAGCTGAATTACAGAAGGTTTATATTTAGACAAGGTTGCCAGCTCATTGCTATTCATCTTAAAACTTCCGTCACCAGCTACATTCACTACCTTTTTACCTGGATTTCCAAGACTGGCACCTATTGCAGCTCCTAGACCATAACCCATGGTACCCAGTCCACCTGAGGAAATGAAACTTCTAGGCTCTGTATAGGTATAATACTGAGCAGCCCATACCTGGTTTTGCCCAACCTCTGTAGAAATAATTATATCTCCTTGAGTTAAATCGTAGAGTTTATTTAACACATACTTTGGACTTAAACCCTTGTGTTTGTCTTTCAATGGATATTGTTCCTTCCACTGATCTATTTGCTCATTCCACTGTGATAAAGGTCTTTCTTCAACAAGTTCTATAAGTTTAGGCAGTATATCTTTTAAGTCACCTATAATAGGCGCGTCTACCCTAACATTTTTACCTATTTCCTTTTGATCTATGTCCACATGAATAATTTTTGCATGAGGAGCGAAGGTTTCTATATGACTGGCTACTCTATCACTGAATCTAGCCCCTAGTGTAATTAATAAATCACACTTTGTTATGCCATAGTTTGAGCTATGACAGCCATGCATACCAACCATACCTGTAAATAGAGGATGGTTATTAGGAAATCCTCCAGTACCCATCAGGGATGTAGTTACAGGAGCTTTGATTTTTTCAGCCAATTCTACTAAGGCCTTGCTGGCCTCAGCAATTATTACCCCTCCCCCAGCATAGATCATAGGTTTCTTGCTTTCATTTATTAATTTTGCTGCTGCTTCTATTTCTTTGCTATCTATAGCTTTTGTCTTGTCATTCTGTGGAAAATTACCTTTTTTCTTTTCTTCTGCCTTATAGTCCATAAATTCTTGTTGAATATCCTTTGGTATATCAATAAGAACCGGTCCTGGTCTACCTTCCTTGGCTATATAAAAGGCTTCACTTATAATTTCCGGTAACTCTTCTATACTTTTTACCTGATAGTTTTTCTTAGTTATGGAAGCAGTTATATCTGTTATATCAACCTCTTGAAAGGAATCTCTTCCAAGGAGAGATCTGGCTACCTGACCTGTAATTACTACCATTGGTATAGAGTCGCTATAAGCTGTAGCTATACCTGTCACCGTATTTGTTGCACCAGGTCCAGAAGTTGCTATTACAACTCCCACTTTACCGGTAGATCTGGCATATCCATCTGCTGCATGAGAAGCCCCTTGCTCATGGGCAGTAATTATATGGATGATTTCCTTTTCATCATACAAGGCATCGTATAGAGGGATTACCGCTCCCCCCGGATAGCCAAATATTGTATCTACCCCTTCTTCCTTTAGGCACTGTAATATTAATTGTGCTCCACTTAACTTCAAAATAATCCCCCCAATTATCTAGTAATTTTACAAATATAAAAAGCCTTCATCCTATATTTAGGGACGAAGGCTTTCTCCGTGGTACCACCCTAGTTTTCCATCCCTACAGAATGGACTCCTTGAGATTGCGACAATAAGTCACTACCACTTTATCGGGTGGCCCGTATATACCTACTTAAGTTCAGTATATAAGCTCCGAAATGATCTTCAACTGCCTTTAATTCACCGTTTCTCAGCTTTCACGGCTCTCTGTAGAATAAAGTACAGCCTACTCTTTTCTTCACAGCTTTCTTATTCAACCTTATCCTTGTTTAACCAAGGCATCATATTTCTTAATTCTTTTCCTACCTTTTCAACCTGATGTTCACTTTCCATTCTTCTTGTTGCGTTGAAGTACGGTCTTCCAACCTGGTTTTCAAGCAACCAATTCTTTGCGAAAGTACCGTCCTGGATTTCAGTTAATACCTTCTTCATTTCTTTCTTTGTCTCTTCAGTGATTATTCTGTTTCCAGTTACATAGTCTCCATATTCTGCAGTATCACTTATTGAATATCTCATCATGCTTAATCCACCTTGGTTGATTAAATCAACAATAAGTTTCATTTCGTGCATACATTCGAAATAAGCACTTTCAGGCTGATATCCTGCTTCTACTAGAGTTTCGAAACCAGCTTTCATTAAGGCAGCTACACCACCACATAATACTGCCTGTTCTCCGAATAGGTCAGTTTCTGTTTCTTCCTTAAATGTAGTTTCTAACACTCCAGCTCTAGTTCCGCCAATACCTTTAGCATATGCTAAAGCATAGTCTTTAGCTTTACCTGTATAATCCTGATATACAGCTATTAAAGCCGGTACTCCATTACCTTCCTTATACTGTCTTCTTACTATATGTCCAGGTCCCTTTGGCGCTACCATAAATACGTCAACATTTGATGGTGGCTGAATTTGACCATAGTGTATGTTAAATCCATGAGCAAATACTAGAGCTTTACCTTCTGTTAAGTAAGGTTCTATTTCTTCCTTGTAAAGCTTAGCTTGCTTTTCATCTGGAACGAGTATCATAATTATATCGCAATTTTGCACTGCATTTGCTACAGTTGAAACTTTAAGACCAGCTTCCTCTACTCTTTCCCATGATTTACTTCCTTCATAAAGAGCAACAGTTACGTCTACTCCACTTTCCTTTAAATTTAATGCATGAGCATGGCCTTGGCTTCCATAACCACAAACCGCTACCTTCTTATCTTTTAATAAATCTAGGTTAGCATCCCCATCATAATATAATTTAGCCATTAAAATTACCCCCTTGATATATTAGTTTGATTTACATATTTAAAGCATATTTATAAAGGTTTTTGCCTTATAAATAGGCTAAATATTTAATTTTTAAAGCTATTGTTTTATCTTTTACAACAAGGAACAATATTTAGTGTTCCACTGTTAATTATTAATTATACATAGAAGAAAGATATTTAATTTAAGTATTTTCAAATATGTATTAACTTAGTTTTCCTAGTGGAAAGCTATATATAAAACAAAAGGATAGTTTTCGCTTGGGGCGAAAACTACCCGCGGTACCACCCAATATTTTACTCCATAAATAACGGCCAGGGCCGGTAAAGCTTACAAGATATAAAGCTTAATAAGATTCAAGCCTATCCTTCAGCTCACGACTCAAAGGTGATTTTCAGAATATATTCCTTTATGGGCTTTCACCTTCCCCCACTCTCTTTTAAAGTTCAATATCCCTACTCTTCCTTCTCACAGTCTTTCAAATAGATAAATTTTATTGTATTTAATTTATCATTAACAGGTTTTAATGTCAATAGTCTTTTGCGATATTTTGCAAAGTTTGCAGGATTTCATTGATAATTTATAAGTAAAGCAGATAAAATTCTAACAATTTTATAAAATATCTCTTAAGAATCTTAAACCATTATAATAAAAAATCTTATCTGCTTCATCCTGGCTAAATCCATTTTTTAATAGACCATAGTACAATTGGTCCATCTGTGAACAATCTTCAAATTCTACTGGAGTAGATATACCGTCAAAATCACTACCTAGGGCCAGTATACCTATCCCCCCTATTTTTCTAATATGTTTCATATGGGTAATAATGTCCTGGATAGTTCCTATATTCTTATCCGCTAGAAAATTAGAGTAGTAGTTTACTCCAATAATTCCACCCTTTTCAGCCAAGGCCCTTATCATTTCATCGGTCAAATTTCTACTATGATTCCTTATAGCTCTAGCATTAGAATGAGATGCTAGAAAAGGACTCTTGCTTTTAGAGGCTACATCCCAAAAGCCCTTGTCTGAAAGATGGGAAACATCAATTATTATTCCCATTTTATTCATAGCTTCTACAAGTTGAAAACCAAAAGCTGTAAGCCCTTTTCCTCTATACTTATTTTCAGCATTAGGGTATCCAATTTCATTAGGAAAGTTCCAGGTTAAGGTTATTAATCTCACACCCTGCCTGTAGAATTCCTGGAGCCTATCAAAACTTCCTTTTAAAGCAGCCCCTTCTTCAATACTGAGAAAACAGGATATCTTACCTTCCTTTTCATTAGCTAATAGATCCTCATAGCTATAAGCTTGCCTTATCTTATCTTTATTTTTACCTTCTTCTCTTTTAAAAATTTCAATTAGTTCTAAGGCTCTACTGTAAGGGTCCCTATGCTGACTCCTATCCACAAAGGCAGCAAAAAATTGAGCCAGATAATTACTCTTTTCCATTTTTTCAATATCTACAGAAAACTGATTTTTTCTTAACTCACTACTGTTGTCTTCAGCTAATTTACTTAAAGTATCACAGTGGAAATCTATAACTTTCATATACTTCTTCCTTTATGGTCCTTTATTATATTTTATGCTTTTAAACGGCAAAAGTTTTTATTATAGACTTTTTATTATATTCACTTGTTTCACTATATTCTTTACATAATAAGGCTCTAATATATCCCTTATCTTTTGTAGTTGAATCTATATAGAATCCTCTCCCATAATAAAATTTTACTAAAGATACAATCTTAGAGGCGGTGTGAAGAAATAATTTTTCTACCCCTTTTTCTTTCATCATATCATCCACACTGTCTAATAAATTTGCCCCAATTCCATGACTTTGATATTCTAAGGCTACCCCAAACCTACTAAGATATGCAGTATTATTTTCTTTATTTATCTCTACCCTTACACTTCCTACAACTACACCATTTAGTTCAGCCACAAAACATATTTTATTTTTTATATCTTTTTTTATATCTTCTTCAGTTTCCTCTAGGGCAGCTGTGCTACCTGGTATTTCTGCACTTACTACGTATGCTTCGAAGGCTTCTTCAGTTATTTTTTTTATTGCTGCTAGATCCATAAGAGTAGCCCTTCTGATTATTAACGCTCCCCTATTCATAAAATTCGCCCCCAATATATTTAATGGAACTATAGATATCTAATTTCATAAATTAATTTAGGTATAAAAAATCAAAAACTCTAGTAAGATACCTATATGCCTTACGGAAAAAATTTATATTTATAATGATATATGCATAATTATACAATAATGTTTTATATTATTCAACTTTATTTTATATTTTTTTAAATATAAAAAAATAATAAGACAAAAGCCCTACACTCTTAGAGCGCAGGGCCTTTCTAATATAAATATTAACTCGTATTATGCATTTTTATGCAGATTTATTTGTTAAGCTGCTTGGAAAAATAATTTCTTGGAATTAGTCCTTTCTTTATTCCCTCTGTAACAATAAGATAGGTAGCTGCAGTATCAAATCTAGCATCATGATAGTTACCACTACCATCAAAAAGCTTACCACTAGTTTCCTTTATAGTATCTTCACTGATTTTTAAAAAATTAACCACTTCTGCCAGCTTAGGATTTTTCCTTTCCCCTCTAGCATTAATCAGTTTACAAATATCCTTATAATAGTTCATTGTGCAAAATACCCTTTTAGGTGTAAATTCCTCTCCACAACCTTCAAACTCATGGGATAAAAAAGATATGTCAAAATTCACATTATGACCAATTAAAAAGTCAGCGTCAGTAAATTCTTGAAATAACTTTTCAAAGTGATCCTCAAAATATAGGCCACCACTCATTTCATAAAGATCCTCTAGGCTAAAGCCATGAACTTGTTCTGCAGAAGGCTCCATGTGTTCTACAGAGAAAAATATATTTTCTCCCCATGTAGTCTGTGGCTTTGTTGAAGTATCCACCACAATATAACTTAACTGACATATGCTGCCCGGCCTTAAACCTGTTGTTTCTGTATCAAAAAAAATCATTTTCACCTTATGCCTTCTCCCTTCTGGAATACCACTATTCAACGGCAATTAAATCAACTTTTATAATGTTATCCAATTTACTTAATATATCTATTAATTCTCTAACTTCAATATTTAATTGGGACATGTCCAATGTTATATTTATATGGGCTGCTCCGTTTATAGGAATATCTTGATTTATTGTGTATATATTTCCCCCATACTTAGCAATACTGTCCAAAATATTAGAAAGAGTCCCTGCCCTGTCTACAATAACTATAGAAATAGTGGCCTTCTGTCCTTTTATTCCCTCTTGTAAGGCAAAAACATGGTCTCTGTATTTATAAAAGGTACTCCTACTCATACCTACTAGTTTCACTGCCTCTGTTACATCCTTCACTCTGTTTGTTCTTATTAATTCCTTTACTTCAATTACCTTCTCAAAAACTTCAGGAAGAACTTCTGAATTAACAACTAAATATCTGCTCATTTTTGACACCCCCAATGGAAATATAATAACACAAAAGAATCTATTTTAGCAATCATAAACAGGAGTGTCCCAAAGGCACTCCTGTTTATATATAAAAACATATTACACTAAGTTATAAACCGGTATGAAATCCATATAAGAATCTAACATCATGTCATCATAAAGGTTTCTTCCCATAAGTTGGAATATAATATCCTCTCTTTTATATCCTTCCTTATACAACTTGTAATTTTTAAGGAGCTTCTTCAGGTTTCTAGCCTTGATTTCCAAGATCCAACTTAACTTCTCTAAGGTATAATATTCCCTTTCTAAAAGTTTTTCCAGTTTTCTTTGCAATTCAAGCTTATACTTAATATCTACCTGCTTGCACTTGTGAGGCCCCTTATTCCCTCTATGATGTTCCGCACACAGATATTTTATATTTAGTGGATAGTCTAAACCACCCTCAGATCTGTGTATAATATGATGCTTATCTGCACTTTTGCCACAAATTTCACACCTTAACAAAAATTTACCCCCTATTTTTTACTTTATGTTAATTTTATTATATCATAAAAGTTCTATCTTGCTTATATGAAAATATAGCTCCAGCTACTTAATTATGTAAGTTATCAATTAAAGCTTGACTAAACTTCTTTAATCCATTGATAGATTCAAAGGTTCCCTGTGCCCTATTAGGCTTTCCTCCCCCTCTTCCTCCAAATTCTTTAATCTTCTCCTTAAAGAATTGTCCAAGGTTTATATTGTAGCCTCCTCCTAAGCTAACAAGGATCTGTCTATCTTTAGCTGAAGCTAGGATAGTGAAATTATTGCTGTCTGAAAGTTCTTCAACTATTTTTTGCAAGTCACCCATTTCTTTATCCTCAAAAACATGACAAATTATATTATCCTTTGACATAGCCTTTAACTCTTCCGCTTGGTATTTACACAGCTTTTTTCTATATTCACTAAGTTTCCTAGATAATTCTTTCATATGTTCCATGTCATTATTAATCTTGTTTACAATTTCTCCTTCTCCAGTAGAAAAGCTTCTCACTAAAGTAGTTACTATATCATGCTTATTGCTATAATCCTGAAAGGCTCTTTTGCCACACTTAAAGTATATACGAGTTAAGCCCTTATATTTTTCTGTCTTCATTATTTTGATTATTCCTACTTCTCCTGTACGTTGTACATGGATTCCACAGCAGGCACAAGCATCTACCCCTTCTATTTCTACAACACGAACTACTTCTTCCCCATCTACATATCTTCTAAGATTCATATTCTTACTTTCTTCCTCTGTTACCATTATGGCGCCCACAGGATAGTTGTTATAAATAGCTTCATTAGCCATCTTTTCAACCTTTGAAACCAATTCATCACTTACTTCAGGCAAACTAATATCTATAGTAGAATATTCATCTCCCATATGAAAGCTAGAGGTCATTGTATTAAGTAGCTTATAGAAACAAGAAGCTAGAATATGTTCACCTGAATGTTGCTGCATATAGTCTATTCTTCTTTCTAAATCCACCTTACAATATACTACCTTCTTCTTCAAAGGCTTATCTATAAGGTGATAGATCCTATCCCCTTTCTCATAAACATCAATTACCTTTGCATCATCAATATATCCAGTGTCAGAAGGTTGCCCTCCCCCCTCAGGATAAAAAACTGTTCTATCTAAGACTACTATAAGTTTCCCATCTTCCTCTATAGTTTCCACCACATTAGCCTGGCACTCTTTCATGTATGAATCCTTATAAAATAACCTTTCAGTCATAATATCACACCCCTATTACATATTTATATAGATTCCCAGTTATAAAGTTCAAGTTTATTTTACAACAAGGACTAAAAAGTATCTATGGTTTTTAAGTTTTTCCATAAAAAGACTGCAACCTAATAGCTGCAGCCAATTAATCCTTATTCTCTAGTTTCCCTTATCAGACCTCTGGACTTATGCTTTTCTGTTTCTTCCTCATAAATTACTTCTGGTTTTCTACTTTTGTTGTCCATTGGCTTAGCTTCCTTGATGCTCTTTCTATGTGTCATATAAATTCCTCCTATTCTAGTTCTACTTCCTTACGATTGCCAAATACAGCTCTGGCACTTTCTGCTTGAGGATCATGTTTTTTATTTACCTTTTTAAATCTACCATCTTCTTTTTTATTATTATTATCAGCTTTCATTTTATTTTTCATACTGCGCATTATAACCACTCCTCTCAATAATATATTACCCAGCATAAAAATAAATATTTCTTTATATAATTATCTTCTCTTCTTTGGGCAAAATAATTATGGAGGTGAATTTCTATGCCATATAGAAGCATGCAAAAAACTAATTCAGATATAATGAAAACTATCGACGAAAAGAACCCTGAAAACAAAGAAGCTCAATCAGTTTTATCTAATCAGTATAATAAAAGCCCATCAGAGTATGCAGAAAAAAATAATGATAAAAAAATCAAACCAGGGATGAGATAATAAAATTAAAGGATTTTTCTTAGCTTTGCTAAGAAAAATCCTTTTTATGGTTCATTGCAAATTTAAAAATCATTTTTCATACATGGCATCTTTCCAGTATCTCCAGGTTACTATATCCTCTTCCTTTGGCTTGTAATCTTTTGGACCAATGGAAGCTTTAGTGCCATTTATATAGAAGACCCAGCCACAGGAGGTCCAGTCTTTTTTACCTTCCTTCTTAGACATAGTTGGATAATCATAAAGGTCATTTATCATAGAAGCATAGCCACTGGAATTTATGCTGTAGCTTATTCCTGCTACTTTTAGTATTTCTTTAGTATATGTAGCTAGGTTCTTGCTGCCATCATATTCTACCTTAGAGCTATAGATCTCTTTTCCAGATACCTCATCGTAAATAATAAAATTTGCTTTGCTTTTATTCTTTTCTGTAGTATTTTTTTCAACTAGCTTATCCTGAGCAGTTCTCTGCAGGCCTTTGCTAAAATAAATCATTATGGAAGAAAGCAATATTACAGCCAGAATCAGTATACCTTTCTTTTTCAATCTATCACTCTTTTCCTATTTATTTTCAACCTGTCTTTTTTTTCTTAAAATTAATGCTCCTAGCAGCACAACTGATAATCCAAGTCCAATAATTAGATTTCTATTCATAGCTGAACCAGTTTTAGCTAAATCCTCTTTATCTTCTTGAGAGGAATCAAGCTTGTAGACAGGCAAATCCTTGGCATTTATATCACTGGCATAAAAGTCATAGGCTCCGGACTTCTTATACTCTTGTAGTGAATATAGGGCTCTCAATGCCTGCTCAGTAGCCATGTAATTATTGTCCCCTTCTAGAGCATGAGTATATTGGCCATCGCTACCCTTGAAGGATAGTAGGGCTGAAAGCAAGTCTCCCTGAGTTTTTGTAAATTTAGGCCCTTGAGGATTTTCTCCTACAGCCACTAGACCGATAATAGCGAAGGACTGGCTCTCGCTGAATATTCCAAAGTTATCTGCTAAATATCCCTTATCATTTTGAAGTTTTGATAAAGTATCTACTGCCTTTTCAATAGCTTCCTTTACCTTAGGAAAATCATCCTTATTATATGGAGCCAAGGCGCTCAACACTAGGCCTGTAATATCTGGATTAACCTTATCTCCACTTAAGGTCCAACCAGTATTTCCATTGCTATTTATGGCTTTTTCCAATATTATCTTGATCAATTTTTCTTTACTTAAAGGATATTCTTCCTTAACATTGGCATAGTTATAAACTATTAAGGCAAAGGCTGCATCGTTTATTAGAAAAGTCTCTTCACTTCTATTAAAGAGCTCTTCTATAAGATTTTTACCATTGAAATTGTAAGGACTATATCCTAGAGCTGTTAAATTTAATATAAGCTTTTCTAAATCAGTATTAGAGTAATTTTCTAAGCCATCCTCTGCAATTATTTCTATATTTTCTTTTATAAAGGTTTCATCAGCTTTAATTCCAAGCTTTTGAAGAACTAAAGCCACCCAAGGGTCATTGCTGTTAGCCTTTAAATAGCTGCTTATATAATCAATTTCTCCTTTTATGTCCTTTTCATCTGAACTATTATTCTGCTTATCACTGTCTCCTGCTTTTTCCCCTTCCTTAGTAAAATTTATAGCTATGCTATCATCTGCCACTACTAGAGGGCACTTATCCTTTTGGAAGTGGCTAACTTCTAACTTGTGGCTACCATAGCTTAGTCCTTGAGGAATTTTAATTGAATTGCCATCAACCTTATATTCCTTGCCATCTATTTTAACTTTGCTAAGTCCATTAATAGGGTTAACTGCTGAAGCATTAGTCTGATAATCTACATAGCTATTATTTAGTGAAATTGTTAGCTCCTTATTTTCTTCCCTAGTAGAAAATTCAATATTATTTACTGTAACGGTGCTAAAATCTCCATAGTACAATATTAGCTTATCTCCTGATTCTAAGGTAAAGCTGTCTATACCGCTCATAATGTCTACATAAGCACCCTGTCGATTTACAGCATACAACCAGCCATCATAGCCTCCAAACTTCTCTTTAGCTACTGATCCAATTTTAACAATCTCTTTACCCCAATCATACTCTTTTATTTCTATTTCTATATTATTTTTATTAAGTACGTCCTTTAAAGCCTCTAAAGCATTGCTCTTATGGGATACATCTTTCACTAGGATCTTGTCATGGCTATTTACTACAACTTCAACTGAAATAGCTGCTTTTTCAGCCTTAGCCCTTGTGTTTAGATTCATTATTGGGGCAAGTATAAAAACAAGTGCCAATATCAAACTATTAATTTTCCTTTTCATTATTACATCTCCTTTTAATTTATTCTTTAATATAGGTAATTAACAATCTCTTTTTAAATCTAGCTAAAACTTTATAGAGCTGATCAAAAAGGATTATGGCGAATATAAAATTTCCTGCACCGTGCATTATGTCTAAAGTTAAACCTGTAGCATAAGCCGCTAGTATAGCTTTCATAGTTAATGGTCTAATAAATCCAAGAATATGCCATAGATTCATTATCCAATCAAATATAAAACCATAAATAAAACATAGTAGAGCGAAGGCCTCTGAGGATATTACCTTGCCTTTTTTAGCCTTTATTAAGCCTAAAGCTCCAGAGAAAGCTCCTATGAGGCCCCAAGCCAGCATCTGCCAGGGAGTCCAAGGCCCCTGTCCAAGAAATATATTGGATATAAAGGCTGTTGTGCTACCAACTAGGAAGCCTAGATAAGGTCCAAAAACATAGCCAGATAGGGCTACTATAAAGGTCGTTGGCTGTACATTTGGGATAGCTACAAAAGGGACCCTAGCCACTGATGCAAAGCTGCTAAGAGTAGCTATAATTCCTATTTCCTTACTGCCCAGACCGCTTTTTTCAAAGTATATGTAAGCAGAAAACAAAAGTAGAAAGACAAGTAAAACTATAATGTTACTGTAATCCTTCACTGGACTACCATAAGCAAATCCAAGACCTATCAGGACCATCAAGAGTAGCAGGGTAACTATAACTATCAACTTTTTCATAGCTTTACCTCGCCACAAACTGACTTATATTAAATACGTCTTTTTCCTTATCTCTAAAAAGCTTGTTTAAGCTTGTAGTAAAGTATATTCCTCCATCCAAAACCTGATGGTGGTCTCCTAGAGCAGCTATACTGCCATTAAACATTAGGAGGAATCTACTACAAAACTTTGATGCAAAGTCCATGTCATGGGTAACCATTATGATTGTAGTCCCTTCTTTGTTTACTGTATTTAACAATTGTCCAAGTTTTACTTTAGCCTCATAATCAAGGCCTCTAGTTGGTTCGTCCAGCATAAGGATTCTAGGTTTTGTTACTAAAATAGAAGCTATAGCTACCCTTTGTTTTTCTCCGCCACTTAAATCTCTAGGGTTTTTATCCCTTAAATTTTCTATTCCTAGCTTAGTTAATACCTGATCTATCAAGGCATAATCCTTGATCTTATGATTATCCAGGGTAAACTTAATCTCCTCATATACTGAATCCTTTGTTATATAGTCATTGGGATTTTGGGATACATAACCTATTATCTTTGACATTTCCTTTAGTTTAAGCTTCTTTACTTCCTTGCCAAAAAGATTTATGGAACCTTCGTAACTAGCAAGACCCATAATTGCTTTTAAAAGACTACTTTTACCAGCTCCATTAGAGCCTATTATTCCTAAGAAGTCCCCTTCCCTTATACTTAAACTTATATTCTTAAGAGCTTGTAGTTTCCCATAGTTAACCCTTAGTTTTTTTATGTTTATGCAGGTTGCTCCTTCCCTCTTATCAGCATTTTGTAAACTTTCTATAGTAATTTCTTCCTCTTGTATTAAGCTTCTCATATGTTTAAAAGTTCTAGGTGGATCTTTATAGCCTAACCTTTTAGCTAGCTTAAAGTATGCCGGATAGAAATTTTCATAATTCCCTCCATAAATCTCTTCCTTACTACCATTAAACCTAATGGCCCCTGCCTCCATGATTACCATTCTATCTGCAAGTTCAAACCACTTATCGATTCTTTGTTCAATAACCAGAATAGTTGTTCCTAACTCTTCATTTATCTTTTTTATAAGAGAAATCACTTCCTCTGCTGCGGAAGGATCCAACTGTGAGGTTGGCTCGTCTAGTATTATGCAGCCTGGCAAATAAGCGATGGCAGAGGTTATAGCTACCCTCTGCTTTTCTCCTCCAGACAGGCTTTCCATATCTCTTTCTGCTAGGTCTAGAATATTGGAAAACTGCATAGCTTCCCATACTCTTCTTTCTATAACTTCCTCCTCCATGGCTACACTTTCCAAGCCGAAAGCTACTTCTCTATGAACCTTGTTCATCATTAGTTGCCTTTCTGGATCTTGAAAGACCATGGTTATTTCCTTGGCCCTGTCTCTAGGGTCCATATCTTTTAAAGGCCTATCCTTTATTAATACCTGTCCGCGGATCTTACCACCATAAAACTGGGGGACAGCACCAGTAATAGCCTTTGCTAAAGTAGATTTTCCTGAACCAGACCTTCCCACTATAAAGAGAATTTCTCCCTTTTCAATTTGTAAATTTATATTATTTAGGCTTTTTACTTCTTCTTCTCCATACCAGTAGTCCAAATTCTTTAGTTCTATGTAAGCCATTCTAACTCTCCTTATTTCTCCAATTTAAATAAAAGCTTAAAATTAGAGTTAATATTCCAACACTCATTAGTAAGACACCGTAGTTTAAAAGCTCCTGCCATCGAAAGTTGTAATATATATCAAAGCTATCCAATGCCTTAAGCTTAAGAAAGACAAGGATTAATAAAATTACTAGCATATGAAGGCAAAGGCTAATATCCTTCTTAGTTAGCTTTTGCCTTTGGTAGACAGATCTTTTACCGCTTAAAAACCCTCTCACATAGGCTGCTTCCCCTATATCAAAGGCTTCTTCCAAGGATGTTCCCAGCAAATTAGCCAAAATAGGTGTATAGCTCCTGGCTCTTTCCTTCAAAGATTTATTGTCAAAATCTACACCCCTTAGGCTATAAACCTCTCTTAGGCTTGTAATCCTCCTCTTTAGGGCTGGAAAAAGCTTAAAGGAAATAGTAAGGAGTAAGGTAGATTTAGGCATTATCCTTGAAAAATAAGAAACTGCTCCATCGTTGTCTAATAGCAAGTCAATCATAGAAAATATGTATATTATTAATAAGAGCTTTGAAGAAAATATTACAGCGTAAATTAAGGCCTCCAAGGTAAAATTTTTACCCAAGATAGTAAAGAGTATTTTGCTACCCTTATCTACAAAGAAAAAATTAATTATTATAGTTACAAGAGCAAAGGGAATAAAATAAACTAAACCTTTCTTTAGTTTTTCCTTGCAGCCAGTGATTAAAAAGATTGCTACACAAAAGATAAACACACTAAATAAAATAAGTGGATTATCTGTAGAAAAGATTATAAAGGTCATTAATCCTATCAATAAAAGGGCTGTAACTACATGGATATCTTTAAATGTGTAAAACATAGTCCCTCCAAAATTAGAAAATCTTTTAACATCCTTTTTTAAAGTTAAGCATAGGGTAATTTCAGCAAAATATTACATTATAATAAACAAAAAACCGTGCAGAAGAGCACGGCAAATAAACCCAAAGGAATTACTCACCCTCCCTCCGAAGGCAGTTTCTAGCTTCAAATACATAAGATATCCTGGCTTACACTTCATTCTAGAGGTACCCTTCCCTGATATAAATCAAGTGGTTATGTACCTTTCGTCAGTGAATACAGTAGCGGGGCTGTTGTGGATTCTCACCACATTCCCTTATGTATTTTGAAATTCAATTTTATTTAAGTCTATCATT